>NZ_JBIUVW010000004.1:0-224514 GCF_044743155.1 Pseudomonas sp. NPDC087697
CAGTGTGTTAAGTAAAACGTATAGCGCCGCGTCAGTTCAGGTAAGGGGACCAGGAAGGTTCTCTGACTTCGCCTTGAGCGGTAGGAAGCGGGAGCCTTACGCGTCCATTGATGGACACGAGCATCAAGACTCCCCGGCCCTGCTGGGCGGTGGCGTAGATTACCATGGTGCCGTTGGGCGCAACAGTGGCTGACTCATCAAGGTTGGTGTCTGTCAGGATTTTTATGCTACCGCGCTGCAGATCCTGAGCCGCCACCCGGAAATTGGTGAAGCCATCCTGACGGTGAATCATGACAAGTGTCTTCTCGTCAGCCGACAGTTTCGGGTTGGCGTTGTAGTTACCGATAAAGGTCACACGCTCCGCACCGCCACCATTGACGTTGGTCTTGTAGATCTGCGGCTTGCCGCCACGGTCGGAGGTGAAGTAGATAGTCGAACCATCTTTACCCCAGAACGGTTCAGTGTTGATGCCTGGACCTGCAGTCACGCGGTTGATCTGACGCGACCCCAGGTTCATCACGTAAATATCCGGGTTACCGTCCTTGGACAGTACGAACGCCAGGCGAGAACCATCCGGCGACCAGGCTGGAGCACCGTTCAGGCCTTCGAAATTGGTGATCTGCTCACGGCGACCGGTGTCGATGTTCTGCATGAAAATGCGCGGACGCTTCTGCTCGAACGACACATAGGCGATGCGCTTGCCATCGGGTGCGAAACGCGGCGACAGGATCGGCTCGCGCGATTGCAGCAGGGTCACGGCACGAGCACCGTCGTAGTCCGAACGCTGCAGGGTGTAGCGTGTGTTGTTCACCGAAAAACGCTCGGCCGTTACATAAAGCAGGCGCGTGGAGAACGCCCCCTTGATACCGGTCAGTTTTTCGAACGACTGGTCGGCGATGTAGTGCGCCATGTCGCGCAGTTGATCGACACCACCCGAAACGCTACCGGTCAACACTTGCTGCTCGGTGGCAACGTTGAACAGGGCGTATTGCACCTGCAGACGACCGCCCGCCGGAACAATGCTGCCGACCATGATGTACTGGGCGCCCAGGGCCTTCCAGTCGCGATAGATGATTTCGCTGGCCTGAGTCGGCTGGCTGATCATGTTCTGCTTCGGAACCGGCGCGTAGTAACCCGAGTTACGCAGGTCATTACCGATGATTTCCGCCATGTCGTCCGGCAGGACGCTACCGCCCTGCAAGCCGAACGGTACGACGGCAATCGGAGTTGCCTGGGAGCTACCACTGCTGACCAGGATATTTTTTTCATCCGCTGTAGCCAATCCTGCAAAGCAGAACATGACTACAAGCAGTCCTCGAAGAAGGTTTCTCACAAGGCTAGATCCTCAGGTGTGAATGTCATCTTGAATGAACGATAGGGAGCGAAATCACTTGGTTTCAGACCCTGCATTTCGGTCAAACGACCAATATTTTTTACTGCCGCTACCGCAGAACTGTCGAACGGTACATCGCCACTGGAATGAGCTACCGAAACTCCGGAGATCGTTCCGTCAGGCAACATGTTGATCTGCAGGATCACTTTCATGCCCTTGCGTGCCGACGGTGGCTGCGCCCAACCTTCAGATGCCCTCGAACGAATCAGATCATCGAAGTTGCCCGCGGTTTCATCACCCTGCTCGTCCGCCAAAGCCTGTTGACGCTGCGGCTTGTCGGAAAGCAAATCAGCCAAGGCCTGAGCCTTTTTCTCTTCGACCGATTTACGTGCAGCTTCCTGCGATTTTTTCTTCGCAGCATCGGCAGCCGCTTTCTTCTTCGCGTCCTCGGCGACTTTTTTCTTCGCCTCGTTCGCTTCAGCTACCTTCTTGGCGTCTTCCGCGGCTTTCTTCTTCGCGTCTTCGACTATCTTTTTCTTCGCAGCTTCAGCGGCCGCTTTCTTGGCCTCTTCTTCAGCGGCTTTCTCGGCTTCTTCTTCGGCTTTCTTCTTGGCTATATCAGCCAATTGTTTCTGTTCGGCCTTTTTGGCTTCGGCGGTCTTCTTCGCTTCATCGGCTTTCTTGGCTTCATCAGCCTTTTTCGCCTCGTCCGCTTTCTTCGACTCGTCGGCCTTCTTGGCTTCCTCGGCTTTTTGAGCCACCTCTTCTTTCTTTTGTTCCGCAGCCTTCACCGCTTCCTGCTCGACCTTTTTCTGTTCCATCTGTTCGGCTTCGGTCTGACGCGCAGCGGATTTCTGCGCTTCACCCGCAATCTTCTGATTGGTCTGGGTGGTCGCCCGACTTTTCGATTTCAGCTGGTACAGGGTCGCCTGGACGATCGGTTTGGCCGGCGGCAACTCCGGGGTCATGGCAAAACTGACGAACAGCATGCCAAACACCAGCACGTGCAGGCCAATCGCCCAGACACTAGGCCAGAAGTAGCTTTCCGAGGCTGTCGGCTCTCGCTGTTGCTGCATCAGGGCGCCTCGGTAATCAAGCCAACATTACCGACCCCGGCTTTCTGCAATCCACCCATGGCGCCCATCACGGAGCCGTAATCGACGGTCTTGTCACCGCGAATGAACACTTGAGTGTGCTTGCCGCCTTCGTTACCGGCGCGAATGATCTTGGTCACCGCGTCAGTCATCTGCGGCAGGGTCATGGCCCTGTCCTGCTGCTTCTCGGTGTCGACTTCGCTGCCAAGGTTCCAGTAATAGGTCTTGTCAGACTTGATCGAAATGGTCAGGACCTGAGTGTTGTTGTCTTGCGGCAAGGCTTCGCTGGAAACCTTGGGCAGATCAACTTTCACGCCCTGATTGAGCATCGGGGCGGTCACCATGAAGATGACCAGCAGTACCAGCATCACGTCGATGTAAGGCACCACGTTCATCTCGGCAACCGGCTTGCGCTTTTTGCGAGCTCGAGCGATTAAAGCCATTGGGAATTACCTGCTTATTCTTCGCTGGTGTGCACTTTGCGGTGCAGGATCGCCTGGAACTCATCGGCGAAGGTGTAGTAACGGCTGAGCAAGGTTTCACTGCGAGCGGCGAAACGGTTGTAAGCGATTACTGCCGGGATAGCAGCGAACAGACCGATTGCCGTTGCAACCAGTGCCTCGGCGATACCAGGTGCCACGGTGGCAAGGGTCGCTTGCTGGGCAGCGGCCAGACCACGGAAGGAGTTCATGATGCCCCAGACCGTACCGAACAGACCGATGTACGGACTGACGGAACCGACGGTGGCGAGGAACGGCAGGCTCTGCTCGAGCTTTTCTTCTTCGCGGGAAATGGCCACGCGCATGGCACGCGCCACACCTTCCATGACCGCTTCCGGATCAACGCCTGGCTGCTGACGCAGACGGGAAAATTCCTTGAAACCGGCACGGAAGATCTGCTCTACGCCGGAATCCGGGTCAGGGTTGCTACCGGCCTGGCGGTAGAGTTTGGACAAGTCGATACCCGACCAGAAGCGCTCTTCGAAGCTCTCCAGGGCACGGCGACCGGCGCGCAGCAAGTTGCTGCGCTGAAAAATCATGATCCACGAGGTCACCGATGCGGCTACCAGGATCAGCATTACCAACTGCACCACAACGCTGGCATTGCTGACCAGGCTCCACATGGAGGTATGGTCGACGACGTTAGCTTCCACGCTTTATCTCCTGCTCTGAGTGTGTACCCGCGCCGCTCACGTCGGCAAAGGCCGCACGTAGAGCTTCGGGAATGGCCCGGGGTTTCAAACTATGGGTGCGCACACAGGCCACCAAAAACTGCCCTTCGCAGAGCAGTGCATTATCCGCGGCTCGCCTGACCTGCTGTTTAAAGCGCAGGCTGACGCGGTTCAATTCGATTACTTCAGCACTTACCAAAAGCTCGTCATCCAGTCGCGCCGGCGCGTGATAGCGCGCTTCGCTGGAATGCACGACGAACAACAGGTCCTCCCCTGCCAGCTGCGATTGGGCAAAGCCCAGTTCTCGTAGCCGCTCGGTTCGAGCCCGCTCCATAAACTTAAGGTAATTAACGTAATACACGATGCCGCCGGCATCGGTGTCCTCGTAATAAACGCGACAACGATGTGCGAACGACTCAAGCCCGTTTTGCGCGCGCATACTCTAGTGCTTACTCCTCAGGTTGCCAATCCGGCCAGGCAACTGTTTTTCATTCTCGAACGACTTTCGTGCGAAAGATCGGCAATCGCAGTCCCCTAGGACCACACAAAGCCGAAATAAATCAGCACGCAGAGGTCGTCATTCGTCTATTGCATCAAGAAACTCGTCTACCACGGGCATTTCACCCAACCGTGACGGGATATTCAAACCAAAATGCAGGTACGCATGCCGGGTCACTACCCGTCCACGCGGGGTCCGCATGATATAGCCCTGCTGGATCAAATATGGCTCAAGCACGTCTTCGATGGTGTGTCGCTCTTCGCTGATCGCCGCCGCGAGACTGTCCACCCCGACCGGGCCGCCATCGAACTTCTCGATCATGGTCAACAGCAGACGTCGATCCTGATGATCGAAGCCACGCTCATCCACATCCAGCAGGTTCAGCGCCAGATCGGCAATCGGTTTAGTGATATGCCCCTTCGCCCGGACTTCGGCAAAATCGCGCACTCGACGCAACAGCCGGTTGGCAATACGCGGCGTACCACGGGCCCGACGAGCGATTTCAAAGGCGCCCTCCGGGTCCAGCGGCAAGCCAAGGATATTCGCCGAGCGACTGACGATGGTCGCCAGATCTGCGGTGTTATAGAACTCCAGACGCTGAACGATACCGAAGCGGTCACGCAACGGGTTGGTCAGCATCCCGGCGCGCGTGGTGGCACCGACCAGCGTGAAGGGTGGCAAGTCGAGCTTGATCGAACGCGCCGCCGGCCCTTCGCCGATCATGATGTCGAGCTGGAAGTCTTCCATGGCCGGGTACAGCACTTCTTCGACAATCGGTGACAGCCGATGGATCTCATCGATGAACAGCACGTCATGCGGTTCGAGGTTGGTCAGCAGCGCCGCCAGATCACCCGGACGCTCAAGGACTGGCCCCGAGGTGCTTTTGATCGACACCCCCATTTCCTGGGCAATGATGTTGGCCAGGGTGGTTTTACCCAGACCCGGCGGGCCGAAGATCAGCGTGTGATCGAGGGACTCGTTGCGCCCACGGGCAGCCTGGATGAACAACTCCATCTGCTCGCGAACGGTCGGCTGGCCGATGTATTCGGCCAGGCTGACGGGACGAATCGCGCGATCCTGGACTTCTTCGCGGTCACGAGGGCCACCCGTGGCGGCGATCAGACGATCAGCTTCAATCACTTAAATCATTCCCTTCAGGGCGCGACGAATCAGGTCTTCACTGCTCAAACCTTTTTCCTTGATGGCAGAAATCGCCTTGCTGGCCTCCTGCGGCTTGTAGCCGAGGGAGATCAGCGCACTCACCGCGTCATTTTCGGCGGTGACCAGCGGCATTGGCGCATCCGGCTGATTAGGCACCAGTGCGAACATGCTTGGCACGGTTTCCCAGGCCTTGAAGCGATCCTTGAGTTCTACCAGCAAACGCTCGGCCGTCTTCTTGCCGACGCCCGGCACCTTGGTCAGCGCCGAGGTGTCCTGCGCCTGCACGCAGCGCACCAGTTCATCAACCTCAAGACTGGACATCAGCGCCAGCGCGAGCTTGGGGCCCACGCCATTGAGGCGGATCAACTCACGGAAAAAATCGCGATCACGTTTGCCAATGAAGCCATAAAGCAACTGGGCGTCTTCGCGCACGACCAAATGGGTGTGCAAGGTGATCGGCTCACCGACCGACGGCAGCCGATAGAGCGTGGTCATCGGCACTTCCAGCTCATAGCCCAGGCCGTTTACATCCAGAATCAGGTGCGGCGGCTGTTTCTCAGCCAAGGTGCCGCGCAAACGTCCAATCACGTTTCAAATCCTTAAGCGTTGGCCAGATCTGGCTGACGAGTACCAAAGTGAGCGTGACCGCCGACAAAACAGGCGCAAAACGCTCAACGGATAAAATGAGTGGGCTGATGCTATCAGATCAGAGGCGAAGGCGACCGCCGCGACTGCGAGCCGTCCCCAGACCATGGGGTAACAGGCTGGAACGGGTGTGAGCATGACAAATGGCGATTGCCAAGGCGTCCGAGGCATCGATTTGCGGTTTGCTGATCAGTTTCAGCATGTGCATGACCATCATCTGCACCTGCTCTTTATTCGCAGCTCCCGTCCCGGTCACCGCCTGCTTGACCTGGGTTGCGGTGTATTCGGCGATTTCCAGGTTTTCTTCAGCGCCAGCGACGATGGCGGCGCCGCGAGCCTGGCCGAGTTTCAGGGCCGAGTCGGCGTTGCGGGCCATAAAGACCTTTTCGATCCCCATGGTGACCGGACCGTAGGTCTGGATGACTTCGCGCACCCCGCGATAAACAATTTGCAGCCGCTCATGCAACTCGCCGCTGCCGGTACGAATGCAGCCCGAGGCCACGTACACGCAGCCACGACCGGTATCGCGTACCACGCCGTAACCGGTAATGCGTGAACCGGGGTCGATACCAAGAATTAAAGTCATAACGCCTGCGGGTTTAGAGAGTGAGGCCAGCATGGAGCAGGCTGTGCCGGCGAAACATAACGTGAGACTAACACCTGACCTGTAGGAGCCTGGCTTGCCAGCGATGGGGCCCGTGAGCCATGCACCGACCGTCAGGCCGCCATCGCAGGCAAGCCAGGCTCCTACAAGGACGGGGTCGATCAGCCGAGCTGTTGGGCCACCGACTCCGGGATATCAGCATTGGAATAGACGTTCTGCACGTCGTCCAGGTCTTCCAGCATGTCGATCAGCTTGAGCACCTTCTCGGCGCCTTCCAGATCCAGTTCGGCACTGGTGGTTGGCAGCATGACGATTTCCGCGTCATGACCTTTGAAACCGACAGCTTCCAGAGCGTTACGAACCGAGTAGAAACCGGCGAACGAGGTGAACACGTCAATCGAACCGTCTTCGTGGGTGACCACGTCATCGGCGTCGGCTTCCATGGCCGCTTCCATGAGCGCGTCTTCGTCGACGTCCGGCGCGAAGGAAATCTGCCCCTTGCGCTCGAACAGGTAAGCCACCGAACCGTCGGTCCCCAGGTTGCCGCCACATTTGCTGAACGCGTGACGGACAGCCGCCGCGGTGCGGTTGCGGTTGTCGGTCATGCACTCGACCATCACCGCTACGCCGCCTGGGCCGTAGCCTTCGTAGCTCAACTCGACCATGTCATCGGTGTCGGCAGCGCCGGCACCACGAGCCACCGCGCGGTCGATAATGTCACGGCTCATGTTGGCGCCAAGGGCCTTGTCCAGCGCCAGACGCAAACGCGGGTTGGAGCCTGGATCACCGCCACCCTGACGGGCCGCGACAGTCAGTTCACGAATCCACTTGGTGAAAATCTTGCCCTTCTTGGCATCCTGACGTTCTTTGCGGTGCTTGATGTTCGCCCACTTGGAATGACCCGCCATAACACTCGCTCCGAATTCTCTTTAAAACAACTCTCTTTAAAACAATGCCCGCACGCCCATGAAGGCGAGCGGGCAACACAATCTGGATCTGACACCTTGGCGCATCGATCGATGCGCCAAGGTGCTCAGTCTTACTCAGCCTTAGGCTGTTCGCGCAGACGAATGTGCAGCTCGCGCAGCGCCTTGGCGTCGACCAGACCAGGAGCCTGAGTCATGACGCAGGCCGCGCTCTGGGTTTTCGGGAAGGCGATCACTTCACGGATCGACTGGGCGCCGGTCATCAGCATCACCAGACGGTCCAGACCGAAGGCCAGACCACCGTGCGGCGGCGCGCCGTATTTCAGGGCGTCGAGCAGGAAGCCGAATTTCTCTTCCTGTTCCGCTTCGCTGATACCCAGCAGACGGAAGACCGATTGCTGCATTTCCTTGCGATGGATACGGATCGAACCGCCACCCAGCTCGGTGCCGTTCAGCACCATGTCGTAGGCACGCGACAGAGCGGTCGCCGGGTTGGCTTCAAGCTCTTCCGGTGTGCACTTCGGCGCGGTGAACGGGTGGTGCAAGGCAGTGAAGCTGCCGTCGTCGTTCTCTTCGAACATCGGGAAGTCGACAACCCACATCGGCGCCCACTCGCAGGTCAGCAGGTTCAGATCGTTACCGACCTTGATCCGCAGTGCGCCCAGCGCTTCGCTGACGATCTTGGCCTTGTCGGCGCCGAAGAACACGATGTCACCATCAACCGCGCCAACGCGATCGAGGATCACATTGAGGTTGGCTTCAGGGATATTTTTGACAATAGGCGATTGCAGCCCCTCGACGCCCTTCGCGCGCTCGTTGACCTTGATGTACGCCAGGCCCTTGGCACCGTAGATGCCGACAAACTTGGTGTAGTCGTCGATCTTGCTGCGCGGCATGCTCGCCCCGCCTGGAACGCGCAGAGCGGCGATACGGCTTTTCGGGTCGTTGGCCGGGCCACTGAAGACCTTGAAGTCGACTTCCTTGAGCTGGTCGGCAACGTCAACCAGTTCCAGCGGGTTACGCAGGTCCGGCTTGTCGGAACCGTAACGACGCATGGCCTCGTCCCAGGTCATGTGCGGGAATTCACCGAATTCCAGACCCAGCACTTCCTTGAACAGGTTGCGGATCATGCCTTCGGTCAGGCCGATGATGTCAGCTTCGTTGAGGAAGCTGGTTTCGATGTCGATCTGGGTGAATTCCGGCTGGCGGTCGGCACGCAGGTCTTCGTCACGGAAGCACTTGGCGATCTGGTAGTAACGATCGAAGCCGGCGACCATCAGCAGTTGCTTGAACAGCTGCGGCGATTGCGGCAAGGCGAAGAAGCTACCTGCGTGAGTACGGCTTGGCACCAGGTAGTCACGTGCACCTTCAGGGGTTGCACGGGTCAGAATCGGCGTCTCGACGTCGAGGAAGCCGTTCTCGTCCAGGTAACGACGGATGCTGGTGGTCATGCGCGAACGCAGACGCAGCTTCTCGAGCATTTCCGGACGACGCAGGTCGATAAAGCGATAGCGCAGGCGGGTTTCTTCGCCAACGTCGGAGAACTCGTTGAGCGGGAACGGCGGGGTTTCCGCTTCGTTCAATACTTCCAGCTCGTAGCCGAGCACTTCGATCATGCCCGAAGTCATGTTGGCATTGCCGGCACCGGCCGGACGCAGACGCACCTTACCGGTGATCTTGACGACGTATTCGCTGCGCACACGGTCGGCGGCGGCGAAGGTTTCGGCGCGATCCGGATCGAACACCACCTGGGCCAGACCTTCACGATCACGGATATCGAGGAAAATCACCCCGCCGTGGTCACGACGACGGTGGACCCATCCGCAAAGGGTAACTTCCTGACCTTCCAGGCTTTCGTTCAGTTGGCCGCAATAATGGCTGCGCATCATGGTAGTGGTTTCACTTCTCGTAATTCGAAATTCGTTTGGAGGCCTTGCCGCACCACCGCACTTGAATAAGGTGCCTGATGATGCAAGAGCTCGCGCGTAGAGTTCAACTTAGTCAGCTTTGTCGCCACCGGCCAGGTTCTTCTTCGAACCGGTTTTGAAGTCGGTCTCGTACCAGCCGGTGCCGCTGAGGCGGAAACCTGGCATGGACAGCATTTTTTTCAGTTCGGGTGCCTGGCAGGCAGGGCAGTCGACCAACGGCGCTGCGCTGATCTTCTGAATGGCTTCCAACTGATGACCACAGGAAGCACATTGATAGTCGTACATCGGCATGGGGCTGTCTCGGCAATCAGATTATTACCGCGCAAACGTTGGGTTTCGCGGCAAAGGGCGGGATTATATCCATTAAATCGAGCCTGTGCAGCCGTAACACTGCACAGGCATGCACTCATCCAGATCCGTCGACGACACGTCACCCGATCACACCCGCCATCGCGTTTGCGCACCGCGCGTCATTCAGCCCTACACGCGCTCTCGTTCAAGCTGTGTACAACACACACCACCCGGACCAGCCCGCTGAAATTCTTTACCCCGCCGTGTCGCAGGTGAACCTCTCTATCGACATAGGAAAGCAAAGCGCTCACCGAGCAACAATTGATCTTCGCCATTTTTGCCAGAATATCCCAATAGACCTGCTCAAGCCGTAGACAGGTGGCGAAACCATTCAAACGCACTGACCGGGACAGCGGGCGCGCCAGGCCCATATCAAACTCCCGAACAAAAGGATCTGTTTTTACGTCTTGAAACCTGACCGCCCCCCGGATGCCCTGCACTATTTCATGAACCATACCGTTGACACTCCTTTGTCATACTTGATTTCAATAAGAGCAACCCTCTATTTCCTTATAGAAACGCAAGCGGATAGTGATTATCCAGATGACTTTATGACCATCAACGTAGGACAAGCCAACAACAGCAGGGAGACCGTTAACACGGTCCTACATCCATCTATAAAGCAGTATTTCAGTGCAGGAAAAGTCAAAACCACAGAGCGAAAGAAGCCGCATAAGGCTCGGACATCGCCCCACCAGAGGAGCCTGGCGCCCCGAGGTTGGGGAGCGCACTGAGAGCGCCGTCCGGGAACCATCGGCACAGACAGGATGACTGAGGGTCCACCTCGCAGCCCGGGATCACGCAGCCACCTGCGACAAATTGTGTCTGACGCCCATAATCCCCCCCCGAATTCAAGGCGCCTCATATGCCCGCGACAGGCTCTGGATCAAGCCTTCGGGCAACACCTGCGGACAACGCCACGCAAACCGTCGATCCGTCCCGCCCCGCGCCGCCTGCACTTGATTTGAGAAGGCCTGGGCTTTGCTGTTAAATAGAGGCGTGTCGCTGCCTCTATTTCCCTGGGCGCAGCGCATAGGCTGATACCGGGTACGTGTCCAGCGCCTCCCATTGTTCAGAAGCGAACCGTGCTCAATCAGCTCTTCCTTGTGATCCGTCTTAACGTGAGTTAATCAAAATGTTGAAAATCGTCCACCTGCTAACGGGCGCAGCGGCTCTGCTGCTGTCCTTCATCCCCAGCTTGCGAACCGAAGCCTTACCTTACCTGCAACAACCTGACGCGCTGTACCTGGCGTTCTTCGGTTTGCTCAACCTGACCCTCGCTCCGGTTATCCCTTACTGGAACAAAGGTCCACGTCACCAACTGCAAAATCTGGTCAGTGCCTTGCTGGTGCTTGCCGTTGTCGTGCAAACCCTGACCCTCCTCGCGCCGATGCCGGTAATTGGTGGTCAGCCAGCAGTTTTACTTAGCCTCATCGTCGCCCTGGTCGCCGTACTTCTGCACCTGGCCATCAGCTTCTATAAATCCTCTCCTGCCGCCGCTACGCAAAATTACGATATGACCAATCGTGATACCGGCACCGTCAAGTGGTTCAACACCTCCAAAGGCTTCGGTTTCATTTCTCGCGATTCCGGAGACGATATTTTTGTGCACTTCCGTGCAATCCGTGGTGAAGGTCACCGCGTCCTGGTCGAAGGCCAGCGCGTGGAATTCTCCGTCATGAACCGTGACAAGGGTCTGCAAGCTGAAGACGTGATCGCCGCGTTGCCGCGTCGCTGATTTCAGTACCGCTCCGCCCGCAATAAAAAACCGCGATGCAGTCTGACTGCATCGCGGTTTTTTTATTGCCTGCCGATTTGTTGCCCCGGCCAGCACTCAGTAATGCGGCGGCGGAGCTTCTTCTTCGAAAGACTCGAACTGGCCGACCATCTCTTCCTGGCGCTTGAGCAACGCCGCCATTTGCAACTGCAAGCGCTCGACCACTCGCTGCTGCGTCACCAGCACATCATTCATCGCTTCAATAGTGTCATCCTGAAACGCCAGACGACTTTCAAGTTCGGTAACGCGTTCTTCCAGGCTCATGATTCAGCCCTCCAGAAACGTGAAGTCATCGGTCAAAACCAAACGCAGCCGTTCGCGAATTACTGCCACTTCTTCGGCACTGTAAGGCTTGGCCGGGTGTTTGCCCCAAACCGGGGCTGGCCAGGCGGCATCATCGCGCTTACGCACAATGACATGCATGTGCAGCTGACTGACAACATTACCCAGGGTCGCGACATTCAACTTGTCGGCGTCGAACGAATCCTTGAGTGTTTCGGCCAACTCTGTTGTTTCTCGCCACAATTGCAGTTGGTCGGTGACATCCAGTTGAAACAACTCGCTGACATCCTCACGACGCGGCACCAGGATAAACCAGGGGTAATTCGAATCATTGGACAGCAACAACCGGCTTAGAGGGAAATCCCCAATCGGCAGGGTGTCTTGTTCAAGTCTTGGATCTAAAGCGAACACCGCGCGCACTCCCGTACCGTTCATAAGATTCAGTTTAGCGCCTAGCCTCAAAGGCTGATCGCCTGCAACCTAACAGCAGCATACCCGCGAACGCCGCACGGATCACGGCGAAAAAACCTGCTGTACACCCTGAGCCTGGCGACCAGATACAAACAGTCAATGTACGGACGCCCTGACACTGAACACTTTCACTCCCGACGCACCAAATCAGAACCAAAGCCCGGCACTTCGTCAAAAAATCAACGACCTATCAGCGAATGTAAACCTGCGTTCGAGGTCTTCGCTGTGTGAATTTCGTACAATTTTGAAAAAGTTTTGCACCAAATTCGCACAGTGCGTCTACGCTGAAATCGTCGAGCATCCGCCGTCTACTCACCCGCAGGGTGAACCAGTAACATTTCTGTGCTGTTACACATGCTCCTTCGTGGTGCAACACCAGAAGAAGCACGGAGTCAAGCCCAAACAAATCGGTCTTGAAAGCCCCGATTTTATGAGGTTTCGGTAATTAATACCGGGGATTTTGAAAAAACCGGCAGCAAAAAGCCGATTTGTGCACGCTTGTTGCATTCATACACACATCGCCTATAAGGCATCCGCTGGAAGTCGGAACCTTAAGGCACATAACAATAGCGGCATGGCTGCCCAAGGAGCTTCAAGTGCAGGACAGGGATTTCTTTTTTCTGATGCTGAAGCCTTGGAAAACAACGCTGAAGTAGTCAGTCCGAATGCATAAAAATTATGGAATTACGACCTCTACAGCGCATTTTGCGACAGGGCCGTAAAGAAGCTGAAAGGTTAGATACGCAAGTATCGCCAATATTGTCGGCGTGATATAAGTTTGCGCCGATCCAAAAAGTAAGAGCCGCCCAGATAATAAATCAGGTGGGACGGCAGTACTCTTCTAAAAACCAAAGGAGCAAATCACGATGCGCGTGATGAAGTGGAGCATGATCGCCCTGGCTGTTACTGCAGCTACCGGCACCCAAGTCGCTATGGCCGACCCGTTTGTAACCGACCAGGCTGACGCAAAAGGTTTCGTTGAAGGCGCCTCGGCTGGCGTGGTTCTGAAGAACTATTACTTCAACCGCGACCGTAAAGCTGGCGCCAACGACCAGATCGACTGGACCCAAGGCGTTCTGGGCAAGTTCAGTTCCGGCTACACCCAAGGCACTGTTGGCGTGGGCGTTGAAGGCTTCGGCGATGCTGGCTTCAAACTTGACGGTACCGACTCGCAGTCTGGCTCCGGCAACCTGAGCCGCCAAGCCAATGGCGACAACAACAACAGCTTCGGTAAAGCAGGCGCGGCAGTTAAAGTTCGCATCTCCAAAACCGAGCTGAAATTCGGCGACCAGACGCCTACCACTGCTCCAGTATTCGCTCTCGGTGGCAGCCGCCTGTTCCAGCAGACCGCTCGTGGTTTCCAACTGCAGAGCAGTGAAGTCAAAGACCTCGATCTCGAAGCCGGTCACTTCTACGCTGGCAGCAGCCAGGATCAAACCTCGATGCAGGCGCCGCTGCGTGCCGCATACGCTAGCAATCTTCCTGGCGTCGGCAACACCCCCATCCTCGACGTCAGAACCGTCGACTATCTGGGTGGCAAATACGGCATCAATGAGAACCTGAGCGTTTCTCTCTACGGTGCCAAGTTCAAGGACGTCTGGAACCAGTACTACGCCAACACGAACTACACCCTTCCGTTGGCAACTGACCAGTCTCTGAACTTCGACCTCAACGTCTACCACACAACCGACACTGGTCAGGCGCTGGCAGGCAAGATCGACAACACCGCCTACTCGCTGGCGGCTGCCTACTCTTTCCTGAAGGCACACACCTTTACCCTGGCATTCCAGCAGGTACACGGTGATACACCATTCGACTACGTCGGTGTGGGCGATCGCTCCGACCGTGGCGGCGACTCGATCTTCCTGGCCAACTCCATCCAGTACTCTGACTTCAACGGTCCTGGCGAGAAATCCATCCAGGCACGTTACGACTTGAAGATGGCTGAGTACGGCGTACCAGGCCTGAGCTTCATGGCTCGTTATGTTCACGGCCAAGGTATCGACGGCACCCACGCGGATGCTAACGGCTCGTATGTTGGCCAGTATGGCGCAGATGGTCGGCACCACGAAACCAACCTGGAAGCCAAGTACGTTGTCCAGGCTGGTCCTCTGAAAGACCTGTCCTTCCGCGCACGTCAAGCATGGCACCGCGCCAACGCGGACGAAGGCGAAGGCAACATCAACGAGTTCCGCCTGATCACCGAGTACCCGCTGAACATCCTGTAATCGCTACGACTACAGTTGTTCGATTGATATAAAAAAGGCCCATCACTGATGGGCCTTTTTTTATGCCTGCTTTATGACAGCACGAAACCAACTTTAATAAATAGCCAGCTAATAATAAGCCAGCACCCTATTCCAGTTTCAGAGCGACAAAACAGCAGACTGTAAAAACACTCAAGGGGCTTATTGCCCCTTGAGTTCGTCGCCGGTACTTGACCAAAAGGCCAAGTAACAAAGCGCTATTTGTTACGCCGTTTCCTGAACCATACGAATCACTCGTTGTGGGAACGGAATATCAATCCCTGCCGCCTTCAGACGATCGCGGGAGTGTTCGTTGAACTGGAACAGCACATCCCAGTAGTCCGCGGTTTTCACCCAGACGCGCAGCGAAACCGTAATCGAACTATCGCCCAGGGTCGACACTACCGCGACTGGCGCAGGGTCGGCCAACACGCGCTCATCCTTGGCCAGTTCCAGCAATACCTCACGGGCCTTCTGCAAATCAGCGTCGTAATTCACAGCGATGTCAAACACCACTTTACGGGTCAGTTGACGGTTGTGGTTGGTGATGATGCCGTTCGACAGATTACCGTTGGGCACGATGACGGTTTTATTATCGCCGGTGCGCAGCAGGGTATGGAAAATCTGAATGCTGTCGACTGTGCCGGTAATGCCCTGCGCTTCGATCACGTCACCAATACGGAACGGACGGAACAACAGGATCAGCACGCCACCAGCGAAGTTCGCCAGGCTGCCTTGCAACGCCAGACCGATCGCCAGACCGGCAGCACCGATGGCCGCCACGAACGAGGTGGTTTCAACACCGATCATCGACGCGACGCTGACCATCAGCAGCACTTTGAGGATGATGTTCGCCAGGCTGCTCATAAACCCCTGCAACGCCAGATCGGCGTTGCGCAGGGCCAGCAGTTTGCCAACCTTGTGGGTCAGCTTGTTGATCAGCCACCAGCCAATGGCCAGGGTAACGGCTGCCAGCAGCACACGGCTGCCGTATTCCATGATCATCGGGACCCAGGCCTGGGAAGCCTTGACCAGGTTGTCCACTTCAGCATTTATGTCCATTTGTCTCTCCTGATTCCCGGCTACCCGGCACGTAAAAAACTGAGCGGCAGAAAGACCGAACCGTCAGGGCTCAATCGTTTCTGCCGTTGCTTGGGCCTCGGACGTCAATTACGCCAAGAGGTTCCCTGAAGACTGATCAGTCGCGGAAGTTGTTGAACTGCAGCGGCATGCCAAATTCCTTGGCGCGCAATGCCGCAATGGCTTCTTGCAGGTCGTCGCGCTTCTTGCCGGTGATCCGTACCTGCTCGCCCTGAATGGCGGCCTGGACCTTGAGCTTGGCGTCTTTGACGTGAGCAACGATCTTCTTCGCCAACTCTTTGTCGATACCTTCCTTGAGCACCGCGTCCTGCTTCATCAGCTTGCCGGAAGCATAGGCGTCTTTTACCTCAAGGCACTGCACATCGATCTTGCGCTTGACCAGTGCCAGCTTGAGGATCTCGATCATCGCTTCAAGCTGGAAGTCGGCCTCGGCGGTCAGGTTGACGGTCAGGTCCTTTTCCTTGAACTCGAAGCTGCCTTTGCCTTTCAAGTCATAACGACGATCGAGTTCCTTAACGGCGTTCTCGACCGCGTTGGTGAGTTCGTGTTTGTCCAGTTCGGATACCACGTCGAACGACGGCATGTAATCTCTCCAATAAAAAAGGGCACGCTCAATAAAGATGGAGCACGCCTGGCTTGCGGTTAAAATCCGTGCTGATTATAACGGGTCTTTCTCCTCCGAAACTGCGAGCCTCACATGCGCCTGCCAATCCGAGCAAAAAACTGATGTCGACCACCTGGCACGTCCTTGGCGCTGGCAGTCTGGGCACCCTGTGGGCCACGCGCCTGGCACGGGCTGGTCTGCCGGTGAAACTGATTCTGCGCGACACGGAGCGATTGCAGGCCTATCGGGCCGCCGGCGGGCTGACATTGGTCGAACAGGGTGAAGCACAGCGTTATGCGATTCCCGGCGAGACCGTCGACAGCATCGGTCCAATACAGCGCCTGCTCGTGGCCTGTAAAGCCTACGACGCCGAAAGCGCGGTGGCGCAACTGGCACCGCGCCTTGCACCCAACGCCGAGCTGATCTTGCTGCAGAACGGCCTTGGCAGCCAGGACGCGGTGGCCGCACGCGTCCCGCAGGCTCGCTGCATCTTTGCCTCAAGCACCGAAGGCGCGTTTCGTGATGACGACTGGCGCGTAGTGTTTGCCGGTCACGGGTACACCTGGCTCGGCGATGCCAGCCACCCTACCCCACCGATCTGGCTGGATGACCTGTGCGCTGCCGGCATCCCCCACGAGTGGAGCATGGATATCCTGACCCGTCTGTGGCGCAAACTGGCGCTCAATTGCGCGATCAACCCCCTGACAGTCCTGCATGACTGCCGCAACGGTGGCTTGCAACAACATCATTGCGAGGTCGCCACCCTCTGCGCCGAACTGAGCGAGTTGCTGCAGCGTTGTGGCCAGCCAGCCGCAGCGCAGAACCTGCAACAAGAAGTCGAGCGGGTGATTCAAGCGACTGCAGCCAACTACTCGTCGATGTACCAGGACGTCGCCAATCAGCGCCGAACCGAGATCAGTTACCTGCTCGGGCACGCCTGCGCCGTTGCGTCGAGGCACCAACTGGTGCTTCCGCACCTGAACCAATTGCAGCAGAGGTTGATCACGCACCTGCACACACGCGGATTGCCCAGCGACTGAGCAGCGGCTACGCTGCCTTCCTGTTCCTCTTTAGCGACGACCCCGATGCCATTGCGCCAGCGCCTTGAAAACCTACCGGTCGGCCAGAAACTGCTGGCCGCCCTGTTGGTGCTGTTGACCACCGTGTTGTTGGTGGCCAACCTGACCTTTATCAGCGCCGCCTATTGGATCTCCCAGGAAAGCATGGCCCCACAGGCCTTGCAGACCATCGGCCGGCTGGTAGCCAACCCGTCAATCGCCGCCGAGGCGCTCAATTCTCCAGAAGAAGCCCAAAGGCTGCTCAACGAACTCAACAGCTATTCACCGCTCAAAACGGCCGCATTGTATGACGGTAAAGGCCAACGCCTGGCCCAGGTGGAGCACGGCGAAAAACTCAAGCTGCCCGAGCACTACCGGAATATCGAAGCCTGGCAGGCCACCGAGTTTCGCAGCAATCAGCTGATCACCCTGCTGCGCCCGGGCGAGGCACCCGGCCATCTGCTGCTGGTGGCCAGCAGCGAATTGCCGATGGCTTTCTATACCGGCACCCTGACCGCCAGCCTCGGGATTCTGATTTTCAGCGTGCTGTTGTGGCTGGTGATTGCCCGGCAGATCAAACGCCTGATCACCCGACCGATCCATGAACTCGAAGAGCTGTCCCGGCAGGTCACCCGTGAAGAAAACTACGCCTTGCGAGCCTCTCGCGGTAACCACGACGAAATCGGCAGTCTCGCCGAAGCCTTCAACACCATGCTCTCGCGCATCGAAGCCCGCGAGCAGCAACTCAAGCGCGCGCGGGACGATTCCCAGGCCGCCTACGACCAGGCTCAGGGCCTGGCCGAAGAAACCCGTCACACCAACCGCAAACTGGAACTGGAAGTTCAGGTACGGAGCAAGATCGAGAAGAAACTCACCGGTTTCCAGAACTACCTCAACAGCATCATCGACTCGATGCCTTCAGCGTTGATTGCCCTCGATGAACAGCTCTACGTGACCCAGTGGAACCAGGAAGCCAGCGCACTTTCCGGCACGCGTCTGGACGAAGCATTGAATCAGCCGATCTTCCTCGCCTTCGAACCGCTCAAGCCGTTCCTGCCGCAACTCAAGGAAACCGTCGAGCAGCACAGCGTGGTCAAGATCGAGCGCGTCACTTGGGTCAAGGACGACGAACCCAAGCATTACGCACTGACCTTTTATCCGTTGATGGGCAGTGCCGGGCGCGGCGTAGTCATCCGGATCGACGACATCACCCAGCGCCTGTCCCTGGAAGAAATGATGGTGCAGTCGGAGAAAATGCTCTCGGTCGGTGGCCTGGCGGCGGGCATGGCCCACGAAATCAACAACCCCCTGGGAGCGATCCTGCATAACGTGCAGAACATTCGCCGGCGCTTGTCTGCGGACCTGCCCAAGAACATCGAAACCGCCGAACAGGTAGGTATCGAGCTGGACAGCGTCAATCGCTACCTGCAAAACCGCGAAGTACCGCAACTGCTCGACGGCATTCAACAAGCCGGCGCCCGGGCGGCGAAGATCGTCACCCACATGCTCAGTTTCAGTCGCCGCAGCAACCGCCAAATGGCCCCGTGCGACCTGCCGGCACTGATCGATCAAGCCGTGGAGATCGCCGGCAATGACTTCGACCTGGCGATCGGCTTCGACTTCAAGGGCCAGGCCATCACTCGTCAGTTCGACCCGCAGCTGGGCCCAGTGCCCGGCACCGCCAACGAGCTCGAACAAGTAATGCTCAACCTGCTGAAAAACGCTGCTCAGGCGATTCATCAGCGCGAAGATGAGCGTGAGCCCGGGCGGATCATTCTGCGCACTCGACTGAACCCGCCGTGGGCAGAAATTCAAGTGGAAGATAACGGTGTGGGCATGAGCGAGAACGTACGCAAACGCACCTTCGAACCGTTCTTCACCACCAAGGAAATCGGCCAGGGCACCGGCCTCGGACTGTCGGTGTCGTACTTCATCATCACCAACAACCACAAGGGTCAGATGGAAGTGCAATCGACCCTCGGCCAAGGCACCTGTGTCACCTTGCGCCTGCCATTGGCGGGCACCCCGCTCGCCTCTCACGAACTCAAGCAACTGGAGCGCTAAGCATGGGTTTTCGCTTGTCGAAGATTTACACCCGCACCGGCGACAAAGGTGAAACCGGGCTTGGCGACGGTCGCCGAGTGCCCAAGGACCATCCACGCGTCGAGGCCATCGGCGAAGTTGATACGCTGAACAGTCAGCTGGGATTGCTGCTGGCCGGGTTGGCCGCGCAGTGCCACGATTATCCTGGCCTGGCTGAGGTGATCGAGGTGCTTGAGCCGTGCCAGCACCGGTTGTTCGACCTGGGTGGCGAACTGGCGATGCCGGTGTATCAGGCCTTGAATGCGGCGGAAGTCGAACGCCTGGAAGCGGCGATCGATGTCTGGAACGAGGAGCTGGGGCCGCTGAAGAATTTCATTCTGCCCGGCGGTTCAGCGTTGATTGCCCAAGCCCACGTCTGCCGCAGCCTGGCGCGAAGTGCCGAGCGACGTTGTCAGCATTTGAATGCGCTGGAGCCGTTGGCCGGGGTTGGCCTGGCGTACATCAATCGCTTGTCGGACCTGTTGTTTGTGGCGGCTCGGCTGATTGCCAAGCGTCAGGGGGTTGCGGAGATTCTTTGGCAGGCGGCGGACAAGCCCAAGGTTTAGTCAGCGTCTATCAGGCCGTCATCGCGAGCAAGCTCGCTCCCACAGTGGATCTTCGGTTAACACAGAAATTGTGAACACCCGATATCACCTGTGGGAGCGAGCTTGCTCGCGATGGCGTCGGTAGCGTCACCGCAAAATCAGACCTCAGGCCAAAACGCCCGAATCCCCGCCACGCCCTGTGCACCCGCTTCCCAGGCTTTCTGCTTTTCAGCAGGACCCACACCACCCAGCAGAAACACCGGTTTGCTGAAGCCTGCAATCAGCTGCGATGCCTGCTCCCAACCGAGCGGTAACGCATCCGGATGAGTCTGGGTCGGCTGAACCGGTGACAGGGTGACGAAGTCCACGCCCATCTGCTCGGCCAGGCTCAGCTCTTCAGCGTTGTGGCAGGACGCCGCCAACCAGCGCGAGGCTGGCACCGGACGCCCGGCACTGGCGTACTTACGCAGTTGCGCGGCGGTGATGTGCCAACCGGCGGCCGGGAAGTCTCCCAACCACTCGAACGGGCCCTTGAGCATCAGTTGCGCCTTGCCGGCACACAAACCCACGGCATCCACCGCCAGATCGCGGTATTGCGGGTCGTAGCCATTAGGGGCACGCAACTGGATCAGCTTGATCCCGCCGGCGATGGCTTTCTGAATACCGCGCAGCATGGCTGGAGTTTCCAGACCCTGCGGGGTGATCAGGTAGTCGCTGGGCAGACGCGCAGCCGCCACGATCGGCTGGTTGGCGGCCGGGAACTCGTAGTCGCGCAGTTCACGCGCCGTCACCCACGCCAGAGGCTGGCCTTCAGCACCATGGGGTTCGCCGGTAAACGCCGAGACCTCCCAGACATCCAGCAACACTTGCTTGTCCGGATAGTCATGCTGAACCTTGATCAATGGCCGAGCGGCACTGACCACAATGCCCAACTCTTCCTGCAGTTCGCGGGACAACGCAGTTTGCACCGCTTCACCGTCCTCGACCTTACCGCCGGGAAACTCCCACAGGCCGCCCTGATGCTGGGTATCGGCGCGGCGAGCGATGAGGATCTTGCCGCTGGCATCACGGATGACAGCCGCCGCTACATGAACTCGTTTCACCGCACTATTTCCTCTAAACCGGCTTTCTGCCAGGCCTTGAAGGCTGGCCATTGGTAAATTGCTTCGACATAGGCCGCATCAACCGCCGGCAACGCCACCTGATAGGTACGCAGGCGCACGGCAATCGGTGCGAAGAAAGCGTCCGCCAGACTCACACTACCGAACAGGAACGGGCCGGTTTCGGTTGCAACGGCACGGCATTCAGCCCACAACGCCAGCATCCGCTCGATTTCCACCTGCACTTCAGGCGGCATCGGCGACAGCGGCGCATCGTGGCTCAGGTCAAACGGCATGTTGCTGCGCATGGCAAAGAAACCGCTGTGCATCTGCGCGCACGCCGAGCGCGCCTGGGCACGGGTGGCGATGTCCTTCGGCCAAAGGTTGGCGTTCGGGAAACGCTCAACCAGGTACTCGGCGATCGCCAACGAGTCGGCAATGGTGCCGTGTTCGGTTTTCAGCAACGGGACCTTGGCGGTCGGCGAATGCTTGAGCAGGCGCTCGCGGGTGTCAGGCTGGTTCAGCTTGATCAGTTCTTCGGTGTAGGTCGCGCCAGCCAGTTCCAGCGCCAAAGCGCCGCGCAGGGACCAGGAGGAATACAGTTTGTCGCCGATGATCAGGTGGTAACTCATGTCTTGGTGCCTTCTCGTCAGGGGAACAAGCCAGAATGTCTAGCGTCTGGTCGTCCGTCTTCGCGAGCAAGCCCGCTCCCACATTTGATCCTGTCGTACACAAATACTGTGTTCACTGAAGATCTCCTGTGGGAGCGGGCTTGCTCGCGAATGGGGCGACTCGGTCTTGAACCGTGGGTTACGTGCGGTATTCGGCGTTGATCTTCACGTATTCGTGGGACAGGTCGGTGGTCCAGATGGTTTCGCTGCAATCACCGCGACCCAGCTCGATACGAATGGTGATTTCTTCGCGCTGCATCACGGCCGAACCCTGGGCTTCGGTGTAAGTCGCGGCACGGGCACCACGGCTGGCGATGCAGACCTCTCCGAGGAACACGTCGATCTTGCTCACGTCCAGGTTCGGCACACCGGCACGGCCAACGGCCGCCAGGATGCGACCCCAGTTCGGATCGGAGGCGAACAGCGCAGTCTTGATCAGTGGCGAATGCGCCACGGTGTAACCAACGTCCAGGCATTCCTGGTGATTGCCGCCGCCGTTGACTTCAACGGTGACGAACTTGGTCGCGCCTTCGCCGTCGCGAACGATAGCCTGGGCCACGTCCATGCACACCTCAAACACCGCCTGCTTCAGCGCCGCGAACAGCGGACCACCGGCGGAGGTGATTTCTGGCAGAGCAGCCTTACCGGTGGCGATCAGCATGCAGCAATCGTTGGTCGAGGTGTCGCCGTCGATGGTGATGCGGTTGAACGACTTGTTGGCACCGTCCAGCAACAGGTTCTGCAACACCTCGCGGGAAACTTTGGCATCGGTAGCGATGTAACCGAGCATGGTCGCCATGTTCGGACGAATCATGCCGGCACCTTTGCTGATACCGGTGACGGTGATGGTCACGCCTTCATGCTGGAACTGCCGGCTCGCACCCTTTGGCAGGGTGTCGGTGGTCATGATCCCGGTGGCCGCGGCCTCCCAGTTGTTCTCCGACAGATCGTCGAGGGCCGCTTGCAGTGCGCCTTCGATCTTTTCGACCGGCAGCGGTTCGCCAATCACACCAGTGGAGTACGGCAGTACCACGCTTGCGTCAACGCCAGCCAACTCAGCCAGTCTGGCGCACGTGCGCTCGGCGGCAGCCAGGCCAGGCTCACCGGTACCGGCGTTGGCGTTGCCGGTGTTGGTCAGCAGGTAACGCACCGGGCCTTGCACGCGTTGTTTGGCCAGAATCACCGGTGCTGCGCAAAACGCGTTCAATGTGAACACACCGGCGACCGTGGAACCTTCGGCGCAGCGCATGACCACGACATCTTTGCGCCCGGGGCGCTTGATGCCGGCCGAAGCGATACCGAGTTCAAAACCGGCAACCGGGTGCAACGTTGGCAAAGGACCAAGACCAACAGCCATGAAAGCGCTCCTTAAAATATTATCTGCACCGTCGTCGCCCTGTTCTTTTTAACGTGGCATCGGTGATTTAAATGGCAAAACGCCGCGACGGCTAATGCCGGTCGCGGCGCGGGTATATCAATGTCTGGCAAAAATCTTAGTTGATCTGGCCGTGACAGTGTTTGAACTTCTTGCCCGAACCGCAGTAGCAGAGCTCGTTGCGGCCCAGTTTTTGTTCGTTGCGCACCGGAGCGACAGCGAGCGCCACATCGAGCTCCTCGCCCAACATTTCCGGTTGCTCCAGACCAGGGGCTTCGGCGTGTTCAAACTGCATGCGTGCAGCCAGTGCCTCGGCTTCCTGACGCAGACGCGCCTCTTCTTCGATCGGATCTTCGCGGCGAACCTGAACATGCGACAGCACACGGATCGAGTCGCGCTTGATCGAATCCAGCAGCTCGGAGAACAGCGTGAACGACTCGCGCTTGTATTCCTGCTTCGGGTTCTTCTGAGCATAGCCACGCAAGTGGATGCCGTGACGCAGATGGTCCATGGTCGACAGGTGGTCTTTCCACAGGTCGTCCAGAACGCGCAGCACGATTTGCTTCTCGAAGGTGCGCAGCGCTTCGGCGCTCGCCTGCTCTTCTTTCTCGTTGTACGCCGCCAGCAGCTCTTGCATCAGCTTCTCGCGCAGGGTTTCTTCGTACAGGTGATCGTCATCGTCGAGCCATTGCTGGATCGGCAGTTTCACCCCGAAGTCGCTCTGCAGCGCAGCTTCCAGACCGGCAACGTCCCACTGCTCCGGCAACGATTGCGGCGGAATGTGTGCGCTGACCGTTGCGCCGAGCACGTCCTGACGGAAGTCGGCAATGGTTTCACCGATGTTGTCGGCGGCCAGCAACGTATTACGCATGTGATAGATCACTTTACGCTGTTCGTTGTTGACGTCATCGAACTCAAGCAGTTGCTTACGAATGTCGAAGTTACGACCTTCAACCTTGCGCTGAGCCTTTTCGATAGCGTTGGTCACCATGCGGTGCTCGATCGCTTCGCCAGGCTGCATGCCCAGGGCTTTCATGAAGTTCTTCACCCGGTCAGAGGCAAAGATGCGCATCAGGCTGTCTTCCAGCGACAGGTAGAAACGGCTGGAACCGGCGTCACCCTGACGACCGGCACGACCACGCAGCTGGTTGTCGATACGGCGCGATTCGTGACGCTCGGAGGCGATCACCTGCAAGCCGCCGGATTCAAGCACTTGCTGGTGACGCTTCTGCCAGTCGGCCTTGATCTGGGCGATCTGCTCAGGTGTCGGGTTTTCCAGCGAGGCCACTTCCACTTCCCAGTTGCCGCCCAACAGGATGTCGGTACCACGACCGGCCATGTTGGTGGCGATGGTCAGCGCGCCCGGACGACCGGCCTGAGCGATGATTTCGGCTTCTTTTTCGTGGAACTTGGCGTTCAGAACCTTGTGTTCGATGCCTTCCTTCACCAGCAGGCTGGACATGTGCTCGGACGTTTCGATGGTGGCGGTACCCACCAGAACCGGACGCCCCTGAGCCATGCTTTCCTTGATGTCCGCCACGATCGCCGCATACTTCTCTTCGGCGGTGAGGAACACCAGGTCGTTGTAGTCTTTACGTGCCAGCGGTTTGTTCGGTGGAATGACCATCACCGCCAGACCGTAGATCTGGTGGAATTCGAACGCTTCGGTGTCCGCCGTACCGGTCATGCCGGACAGCTTGTTGTAGAGACGGAAGTAGTTCTGGAACGTGGTCGAAGCCAGGGTCTGGCTTTCGGCCTGAATGTTCAGGTTTTCCTTGGCTTCGATGGCCTGGTGCAAACCTTCGGACAGACGGCGACCTGGCATGGTACGACCGGTGTGTTCGTCGACCAGGACGACCTGACCGTCCTGGACGATGTATTCAACGTTGCGATTGAACAGCTTGTGCGCACGCAGACCGGCATAAACGTGGGTCAGCAGGCCCAGGTTGTGCGACGAGTACAGGCTCTCGCCTTCGGCCAGCAGGCCAATGCGGGTCAGAACGTCTTCGATGTACTGGTGACCGGCTTCGTTGAGTTCGACCTGACGGGTCTTCTCGTCGACGGTGAAGTGACCGGCCTTGGTGACGACACCTTCCACTTCTTCGACATGCAGCTCAAGTTGCGGGATCAGTTTGTTGATCTCGATGTAGAGCTTGGAGCTGTCTTCGGCCTGACCAGAGATGATCAGTGGGGTACGGGCTTCGTCGATCAGGATCGAGTCGACTTCGTCGATCACGGCAAAATTGAGTTCGCGCTGGAATTTTTCTTCCATGCTGAACGCCATGTTGTCGCGCAGGTAGTCGAAACCGAATTCGTTGTTGGTGCCGTAGGTGATGTCGGCGGCGTAGGCCGCACGCTTCTCTTCCGGCGGTTGGAACGGCGTAACCACGCCGACCGTCATGCCGAGGAATTCGTAGAGCGGACGCATCCAGTTGGCGTCACGACGAGCCAGGTAGTCGTTCACGGTGACAACGTGCACGCCATTGCCGGACAACGCGTTCAGGTAAACCGCCAGTGTTGCCACCAGGGTCTTGCCTTCACCGGTACGCATTTCGGCAATCATGCCTTCATGCAAGGTCATGCCGCCGATCAACTGGACGTCGAAGTGGCGCATACCCATAACCCGCTTGCCGGCTTCGCGGGCAACCGCAAAGGCTTCAGGCAGCAGTTTGTCGAGGGTTTCACCTTTGGCGATGCGGGCCTTGAACTCATCAGTCTTGGCGCGCAGCTGATCGTCCGAAAGGGCCACCATTTGCTCTTCGAAGGCATTGACGATCTGTACCGTCTTGAGCATGCGTTTGACTTCACGCTCGTTCTTGCTTCCAAAAAGTTTCTTTAACAAAGGCGCAAACATATCGGCAGGATCTTCCACACAAAGGGATGGAGGGCGGCCCCGTGAGTCGCCCGTGCAGCCCTCATGGCCGCATGCGAACGAGCATTCTACCCGGAAACGATGGTGAGGAAAGTGGCGTTATTCCACGATGCATGCACAGCGCTGTTACGGGGCTCACTTAAAATAGGGGCTTTTTGCTGAACTTCAAGCCATTCACGGCATAAGTTACTCATTGATTTAATGAGTAAAGCGGTCACAAAGCAATGGGTCAGGTGCATCAAGTGCTTTCTGCTACCATGGCGGCTCTGTTACTTCAGGTGTCCCTTCATGGCATTTCGCCCTCTTACGGCCAGAGCACCCGCCGTTCTGCTTCGCGAAGCCAAACCGTTAAAAGCCATTTTCGGTCACGCACAACGCCTGGGTCATTTACAGCGCTTGCTGGAAAGCCAGTTGCAGCCGGCCGCCCGTGAACATTGTCACGTGGCGTCGTGGCGCGAAGGCAGTTTGTTGCTGATTGTCACCGATGGTCATTGGGCAACCCGCCTGCGTTACCAGCAAAAGCGTCTGCAACGGCAGTTACAGCTGTTCGACGAATTCGCCAGCCTGACGCGAATTCTGTTCAAGGTTCAACCACCAACCGTTCAGCAAGGGGCCGTTGGCCACACCATGGATCTGTCGAGCGATGCGGCGGCGACCATTCAAGCCACCGCCGATGGCATCAGCGATCCGAAATTGCGGGCGGCGCTCGAACGCCTGGCGGCTCACGCCAAACCGAAGACCTAGAAGCAGATCAAAAGATCGCAGCCTGCGGCAGCTCCTACACCCACCCATGTAGGAGCTGCCGAAGGCTGCGATCTTTCGCGTTTATCGACGACCGCCTGTCGCATCGCCGATTTCAAGGCCTGCCCTGCCGCAGCCCCCGTAGACTCGCCGGGCTTGTCGGTGAGTCAGGCATTTGGTCGCCCATGCTTAAGCTTTAGTCCTGCGCAGCCGATAGATATAAGCGAGAGACCAGACTGAAAATCAGGTCCGATAATTCCCTAAGGACAGATGGAAATATCAGCTTATGTGCAACAGCGCCCATTTTGTGCGCGCTTTTCAACGCAACGCGCCCCAACAAATATGACCTTAGCGGACACCTCAAGCCATGAACAAAAATCTGCGCTTCAGCCACAAAATCCTGCTTGCCGCCGCCCTCATCGTCATTGCCGCCTTCGCTTCGTTCACGCTGTATAACGACTATTTACAGCGCAACGCGATTCGCCAGGACCTGGACAATTACCTGCATGAGATGGGCGATGTCACTTCCTCCAACATCCAGTCCTGGCTCGCCGGGCGGATTCTCATGGTGGAAAACCTGGCCCAGAACATCGCTCTCAACCCCGAACACACCAACGTTGCCAACCTGCTTGAGCAGAATGCCCTGGCGTCGACCTTCATGGCCAGGTACCTGGGCGATGCCAGCGGTACCTTCATTAACCGTCCGGACTCCAAGATGCCGGACGGCTACGACCCCAGGGTTCGCCCCTGGTACAAGGGCGCCGAAAACAGCAGCACCGCAACCCTGACCGAACCCTATATAGACGCGGCAACCGGCCAGACCATCATCTCCATCGCCACCGCCTCGAAAAAAGCCGGGCAAAGTGTTGGCGTGGTAGGCGGCGACTTGAGCCTGCAAACCCTGATCGACACCCTGACCGCGCGTGACTTCGGCGGCATGGGCTATGCCTTCCTGGTCAGTGCCGACGGCAAGATCCTGGTCCATCCGGACAAAGCCTTGGTGATGAAATCCCTCAGCGAGGTTTACCCGAAGAACACCCCGCGCATCAGCGGCGGCACGAGTGAAGTCGAGGTCGACGGCAAAACCCGCATCGTCACCTTCACGCCGATCAAAGGTCTGCCATCGGTCAACTGGTACGTCGGTCTGTCGGTGGACAAAGACAAAGCCTTCGCGATGCTCAGCGATTTCCGTACCTCGGCGATCATCGCCACAGTGATCGCCGTGGCAATCATCATCGCCTTGCTTGGCATGCTGATCCGCATCCTGATCCAGCCGCTGCACGTCATGACCCGCGCCATGCAGGACATTGCCGACGGTGAAGGCGATCTGACTCGCCGTCTGACCATCCAGAGTCAGGACGAATTCGGCATCCTGGGCAGTGCTTTCAACCGCTTTGTCGAGCGTATCCATGGTTCGATCCGCGAAGTGTCGTCGGCGACCGAGCACGTCAACGAAGTTGCACTGCGGGTCGTCAGCGCATCGAACTCGTCGATGCTCAACTCCGACGAACAATCGAGCCGGACCAACAGTGTGGCGGCCGCGATCAATCAACTGGGTGCTGCTGCTCAGGAGATCGCCCGTAACGCGGCGCAGGCCTCTCACCAGGCCAGCGATGCCCGTAGCCTGGCCGAAGACGGCCAGCAAGTGGTCGACCGCAGCATCGCGGCGATGAATAAGCTGTCGAGCATGCTCAGCGCCTCCAGCACCAACATCGAGTCGCTGAACAGCAAGACCGTGAACATCGGGCAGATTCTCGAAGTGATCACCAGCATCTCTCAGCAAACCAACCTGCTGGCGCTCAACGCGGCGATTGAAGCGGCACGGGCCGGTGAGGCCGGTCGAGGTTTTGCCGTGGTTGCCGACGAGGTCCGCAACCTGGCGCATCGCACTCAGGAGTCGGCGCAGCAAGTGCAAACCATGATCGAGGAGCTGCAAGTCGGCGCCCGCGAGTCGGTCAGCACCATGAGCGATAGCCAGCGTCACAGCCAGGACAGCGTGGAGATCGCCAACCTCGCGGGTGAGCGCCTGAACAGCGTGACATTGCGCATCGGCGAGATCGACGGCATGAACCAGTCGGTGGCCACCGCCACCGAGGAACAAACCGCCGTGGTGGAATCGATCAACGTCGATATCACCGAGATCAACACCCTGAATCAGGAAGGCGTGGAAAACCTGCAATCGACGCTGCGCGCCTGTTCCGACCTGGAGCAGCAAGCGGCGCGGTTGAAGCAGCTTGTAGGCAGTTTCCGGATTTAACGCGCTTTAGGCTTTCTTCACCGGTAAGTTCGCGCCTACAGCTGTAGGTGCGGACTCTTCCTGCAATTGCTCCCAGAGCTCAGCTGCGCCTGGAAACTCGGTGCCATCTTCGGCACTCAGGTCATCCGGGTCGTATCGACTCAAGCACCCTTCCCCCAAGGTCGCGGGCGCTTTGGATGTTGCTTTATCCAGTGGATCAGCCATTTCCCCCACCTCACAAGACCGCAGATCGTTCCCACGCTCCCGCGTGGGAACGATCATCACCCGGCAATCAGAACACGACGGTT
This sequence comes from Pseudomonas sp. NPDC087697, assembly GCF_044743155.1. NCBI lineage: Bacteria > Pseudomonadati > Pseudomonadota > Gammaproteobacteria > Pseudomonadales > Pseudomonadaceae > Pseudomonas > Pseudomonas sp. NPDC087697. The sequence continues at coordinate 29,182 of NZ_JBIUVW010000004.1, forward strand.
TTGTTGCCATGCACCAGCACGCGGTCTTCCAGGTGATAGCGCAGGCCGCGGGCCAGTACCATCTTCTCGACGTCACGGCCGAAACGCACCATGTCTTCGATACTGTCGCTGTGGCTGACGCGCACCACGTCCTGCTCGATGATCGGACCGGCGTCCAGCTCTTCGGTCACGTAGTGGCAGGTCGCGCCGATCAGTTTCACGCCACGCATCGACGCCTGGTGATACGGCTTGGCACCGACGAACGATGGCAGGAAGCTGTGGTGAATGTTGATGACCTTGTGGGCGTACTCGGTGCACAACGCAGGCGGCAGGATCTGCATGTAACGCGCCAGCACCACCACTTCGGCGTCGTGATGTTTGACCAGGCGCGAGACTTCGGCAAATGCCGGCTCTTTGTTCTGCGGGTCCACCGGCACGTGGTAATAAGGAATGCCGTGCCACTCGACCATGCTGCGCAGGTCGTCATGGTTGGAAATCACGCAGGAGATTTCGCAGTCCAGCTCGTCGCTGTGCCAGCGGTGCAGCAAGTCGGCCAGGCAGTGGGACTCGCGGCTGGCCATCAGTACAACGCGCTTTTTCTGCGCGGTGTCGGTGATACGCCAGTTCATCGAGAACTCTTCGGCGATCGGCGCGAACGCCTCACGAAACGCCTCAAGACCGAAGGGCAGCGAATCGGCACGAATTTCGTGACGCATGAAAAACCAGCCACTGAGATTGTCCGAGTGATGGCTCGCTTCAGTGATCCAGCCATTATGTGACGCCAGAAAGTTACTGACTTTAGCAACGATACCGACGCGGTCCGGGCAAGCAATCACTAGCCGAAAAGTGCGCATGGGGGGAAAACTCCAGAACTTCGCAAAGGCCGCCATTCTAGCGATTGTGCAGCAAAACTGCAGTATTCCTGACACCCTGCCCAGCTTCGCCATGCCGAATGGCTGTGCCCGAACGCACAACAATGTTCTTGAGAAAAATACGCAAGCAGGCTTTTGTGAGTATCTGTGATGAAACCCTGACAAGTTTTAACAGTGAATGCGGCTTTTTCGCTAAACACTCTAATTAAATTAAATAAAAGCCGGCTTAAATGTTTACTTGATGAAACACCCTGACTATTATTGCGCCACTGTACCCTGTCATCCAGCGCCTAACATAAGGTAGTCCTCATGTCCTTGATCAACGAATACCGCGCCACCGAAGAAGCTATCAAAGAGCTGCAAGCCCGTTTGAAGAACCTGTCCCAAGACGACAAACTGCAAACCGAGCTGGAATTCGAAGGCAAACTGCGTACCCTGATGGGCGAATACTCCAAGTCCCTGCGCGACATCATCGTCATATTGGATCCAACCTCCAAAGTTAAAGCACCGCGCGGCGCAGAAAAAACCACCGGCACCAAGCGTGCTCGCAAGGTTAAACAATACAAAAACCCGCACAACGGCGAAGTCATCGAAACCAAAGGTGGCAACCACAAAACTCTGAAAGAGTGGAAAGCCAAGTGGGGCGGTGACGTGGTTGAAGGCTGGGCTACCCTGCTGGGCTAAGCCGCAACCCGCTTCGCAGGTTCATTTGCGAACACCAGAAAACGCCAGCATCCGCTGGCGTTTTTTTATGTCCGGCATTCGGGCATTTGTACAGAATATTTCAAAGGCCCAAACGTTTGCGTAATGAATCGGCATATTCACGCCACTCATCCAGTACCTGCAGCTGAATCGTTGTAGCACTAAGCGACCATTGCGCCGTCGCCTCATTAAACCCCTGCAAGGTATTGGGCGCCCCCCATCGAGCGTCTGACAAACGTTGCTGACAGAATAATCTCCAGCGTTCGTGCTCCTTGTCATTCAACGTGTCGGGAAAGTTACGTGCGCGATAACGAAATAATAATTCCGGCAGACGTTCATCATCGAACGGCCATTGCTCTTGCGCTAATTGCATTGGGTCAGCCGCTCTGACTTGTTCACATAAACGCCGATCGCGGTCGCCAATGAAGCCGTCGTATAACTGTTGCTCAGGGTCTTCACTCGGCGTGAAATCCTCACTGGCATAAATTGCCAGAACTTTATCTCGCCACACTTCTTGTGCGTCAGTTAGCCGCAGCGCCCGTGTCTGATACAACGCCATGTCCAGTTGCAGCCGTTGCTGGTCTTCGGCGCGTAACACCGACAACGGTGCCACCACTGGACAACGGTTGACGTGAATCAATTTGAGCGGCACCGGTAATTCGCCTTCGGCCAGTTCCTCACGGCGGGTATACAACCGCTGACGCAAGGCTTCGGCGTCCAGGTCAAGTAGCCCCTGTGGGTCGAGATGCAGGTCGCAGACAATCAATGCATTGCGATTGCGCGGGTGCCAGGCCAACGGCAGGACCACACCCACATAACTGCGGGCGGCCGAGAAACGCCCGGAGATATGCACCATCGGTTGCAGCAGACGGATTTGATCCATGACCTTCTGCTTGCTGCGCAATTTGAACAGCCAGTCATAGAGTTTCGGCTGTTTGTCGCGGATCAACCGCGCCAGGGCAATAGTCGCGCGCACATCGGACAACGCATCGTGGGCCTGACCGTGGTCGATGCCATTGGCAGCGGTCAGGCGTTCGAGTTTCAACGTGACGCGGCCGTCCTCCTCGGGCCAGACGAAACCGTCCGGGCGCAGCGCATACGCCGCACGCACCACATCGATCAAATCCCAGCGACTGTTGCCGCCCTGCCACTCCCGCGCATACGGGTCGAAGAAATTCCGGTACAGGCTGTAACGGGTCATTTCATCGTCGAAGCGCAAGGTGTTGTAACCGGCACCACAGGTTCCGGGGGCCGCGAGCTGCGCATGAACCCGAGTCATGAAGTCGGCCTCACTCAGGCCTTGTTCTGCCAGGCGGCCGGGAGTGATGCCGGTAATCACGCACGCCGCCGGGTGAGGCAGGATGTCGTCGCTCGGCTGGCAGTAAAGATTGACCGGGTCGTCGATCTCGTTGAGGTCGAAGTCGGTGCGAATGCCGGCCACTTGCAGCGGGCGGTCGCAGCGCGGTGTGATGCCAGTGGTTTCGTAGTCGTACCAGAAGATGGAGGTCACGGGTTGTTCCTGAACTTGAGACGGGCGAAGTCTAGGCGCTCAAGCGCGGCGCCGACCAGCAATCTTGCTATTCAAGCATTTCTCGTTGATACCTTGTCATACATAGTTATGTCGTTTGCGCTGCGAAGGCTGCTAGCATCGAATCGGTATTGAATTCCGACCAGGCCACATCACCAGGTTGATCATGCGCAAGAATTTGGCACTGCCAAGGAAAGCAACGCTGCCCCCGCCACTGGACACGCGGTATCAGGTTGAAACGCCGGAAGGCATCGATCTGCCTCTGCGACCTGCCGGGTTGATGCCCCGTGTACTGGCATTTGCCGTCGACCTTGGGGTACGCGGGCTGGTGCTGGGCCTGCTGTTTATTGTCCTGGCCTTTCTGGGGAAGCTCGGCGTCGGGTTGGGTTCGGTGCTGCTGTTTCTGGTCAGTTGGTGGTACATGGTGCTGTTCGAAGTCCTCAACCAGGGCTGCTCGCCCGGTAAACAGCTGATGGGGCTGCGCGTCGTGCATGACGATGGAACGCCCGTTGGCTGGTCGGCTTCGCTGATCCGCAATCTGTTGCGGTTCGTCGACATGCTGCCGTTCGGCTACGGCCTCGGTGCCATCAGCTGCCTGCAGCATCCGACCTTCAAACGGCTGGGCGATATTGCCGCCGGCACGCTGGTGATTTACCGCGAGCAACCGGTCACCCGACCACAGATTCCGCTGGCCTTGGCGCTGCCCCCACCTTTTGCGCTGACCCTCAATGAACAACGCGCGGTGCTGGGTTTCGCCGAGCGTCAGGCGGAACTCTCCAGCGAACGGGTCAATGAGCTGGCCGCCATCCTCGCCGAGCCACTTCGCGCGTCACCGTCCCACGCGGTCGCCGAACTCAATGGAATCGCTCGCGGTTTGCTGGGGCCAGCATGAAGCAGAGTCTATTCGAAAGTCGCCATCAACCCGATTGGGATCAATTTTCCCATCGACTCGATCTGCTTGAGCGCGGAAAAGCCGGCGCCAATGACTGCACCTCGTTCCCCAAGGATTACCGACGGTTGTGCCAACACCTCGCGCTGGCGCAAGAACGCGGCTATAGCAGTTATCTGATCGATCCCTTGCAACAGCTGGTACTGCGCGGGCACCAACAACTTTACCGGCATCGCAGTCGGGTCGGCGGCAATCTGCTGGCCTTTGTCCTTGCCGACTTCCCCCGACTGGTCCGTGAACAATGGCCCTTCGTGCTGGTCGCCAGCCTGCTGTTTTTCGGCTCGCTGATCGCCACGGGTCTGCTGGTGTACCTGTTCCCCGAACTGGTCTACAGCCTGGTCCCGGTCGAACAGGTTTCCGAGATGCAAAGCATGTACGACCCGGTGGCCGGTCACCTGGGGCGCGCGACGGAACGTGCCGCCAGTGATGACTGGGTGATGTTCGGTTACTACATCATGCACAACATCGGCATCGCCTTTCAGACCTTCGCCAGCGGTTTGCTGTTTGGCCTGGGTAGCGTGTTTTTCCTGTTCTTCAACGGTTTGATGATCGGTGCAGTCGCCGGCCACCTGACGCACATCGGCTACGGTGAAAACTTCTGGTCATTCGTCATCGGCCACGGCGCCTTCGAACTCAGCGCCATCGCCCTGGCCGGTGCGGCCGGTCTGCAACTGGGCTGGGCGCTGATCGCTCCCGGCCGTTTATCACGCGGTGAAGCGCTGCGCCTGGCGGCTCGCAAGAGCGTGTTGATGATCTGCGGCGTCATGCTGTTTCTACTGATTGCCGCATTTATCGAAGCCTACTGGTCATCCCGTACCGGGCCTGCGCCGCTGATCAAATACCTGGTGGGCGCCGCCCTTTGGGTGATGGTGGCGATTTACCTGATAGTTGCCGGACGCACACGCCATGCGCCTGAGTGACGCCAGCGTGGTCATTCGCCCTCGTACCACCTGGGAAGCCATGGACCTCGGCGTTCTGCTGAGTCAGCAACATCGCCGCCTGTTGGTGACCAGTTGGGCGATCGTCACGCTGCCGGTTTTTGCCCTGCTGTGCCTGTTGCTGTGGGACTCGCCCTCGATTGCCGTGCTGCTGTTCTGGTGGTTGAAACCGGCCTTCGAACGGCTACCGCTGTACATCCTCTCCAGCGCCCTGTTCGGCGAAACCCCGACCTTGAAACAGGCCCTGCGCCAATGGCCACGCCTGCTCAAACCGCAATTACTGGCCAGCTTGACCTGGCGCCGCTTTGGCCTGAGCCGCAGTTTCATCATGCCGGTCGTGCAGCTTGAAGGGCTTAGCGGCTTGGCCCGCCAACAGCGCCTGGCCGTGCTGCAACAACGCGATGCTGGCGCCGCACGCTGGCTGACGCTGATCGGCGCCCATCTGGAAGTTGCCTTGTGGATCGGTCTGATGGTGCTGTCCTATCTCTTGCTGCCAGCGCAAATCGAACTGAGTTGGGACTGGCAAACGCTGATCGCCACCACGGAGCAAGACTGGCTCTGGCTGGACCACCTGATCAATGCGCTTTACGCGCTGATCCTGATCGTTTGGGAACCGATCTATGTCGCCTGCGGTTTCAGCTTGTACCTGAACCGTCGCACCCGGCTCGAAGCCTGGGATATCGAACTGATGTTCCGCCGCTTGCGCCAGCGCCTGAGTAGCGTCGCTGCCAGTCTGCTGATGGTCGGTCTGCTGTGGTTGCCTACCGCGCTACCACTCTGGGCCGCCGAACCCGCCGAACCCGCCGACGCACCGGCCAGCCCGCGCCTGCTCCAGCAACCGCTGACCAGTCAGGCCGCCAGCAACAGCATCAAAGCCATACTCGACACACCACCGTTCAAGAACCCGCAGACCGTCACTCATTATCGCTTCGGTGAGGAAAAGCCCGATCAACCCGCCAACACTGAAACTCCGGGATGGCTCAAAGCGTTTTTCGCATTGTTCGACAGTCAGCGCTTCGCCAGCCTGGCGCGGGCCATTGAGGTGCTGCTGTGGGCGTGCGTCATCGGCGCCATCACTTTGCTGATCTGGCGCTACCGCGATTGGCTGCGGACCTTTGTCAGTCGCCAACCAAAATCACGCACCACGCCCGCACATCCAGCACCGCCGCAATTGTTTGGCCTTGATCTCAGCCGCGAAACCCTGCCAGACGATATCGCCGCCAGTGTCGAAAACCTCTGGCTGACCCAGCCTCGTGAAGCCCTCGGCTTACTCTATCGAGCATTACTCAGCCGTTTGCTGCACGACTTCAATCTCCCACTCAAAGCCGCCGACACCGAAGGTCAAGTGCTGGAGCGCGTCCAGCAGTTGCAACAACCGGCCCTGCAAGCCTTCAGCAACACATTGACCGTGCACTGGCAGAACACGGCCTACGGGCATCGCCTGCCACCGGCGCATCTGCAACAGGAATTGTGTGATGGCTGGCGAGCGCTGTTCGGTCCGGGAGCAGCGCGTTGAGTCGGCGGCGCCTGATCCTTGGCCTGCTGATCGCCGGGCTGCTCGGTGCATTGGGCGTTTATCTGTATCAGCAGGCCATTCCCTATCAGGAAGTCATCGACCACGGCCCTTCCCCCGAAGCCCGAGCCAACCCATATCTGGCGGCTGAACACTTTTTGCGTCAACAAGGGCTGACCGTCACTCACGCCAATAGCCTGGACATCCTGCCGTTGCTGGAGCCGCGTCAGCACAGCCTGTTACTGCTCGGCGATCGTGCCAACATGACCCCGCGCCAGGCCGATCAGGTGCTGAACTGGACCCGCGCGGGTGGACGTTTGCTGTTTGTGGCCGAAGCCTTGTGGGATGAAAAAACCGGCAAGAGTGGCGACCTGCTGCTCGACCAGGTGCAACTGCATCAATCCATGAGTAAAGACCTCAGCAACCCACCACCCGATGCCGAGGCTGACCCTTACCCAAACCTGACCAAACTCTATCTCGAAAACGAAGACGCCCCGGCCTACGCCAGCTTCGACCCGCAGTTTCACCTCGAAGACCCGAAAAATCTCGCCCAGTCCTGGGCCAACAGCGCCTTGGCCACCCACATGATGCAGCTCAGCTACGGCCTGGGTTCCATCACGGTGGTCACCGACGCCGATCTGTGGAAGAACCCGAACATCAGCCAATACGACAATGCCTGGCTGCTCTGGTACCTGTATTCGGATACGGGCGTGACCCTGCTCTTCAACATTGATCACGACAACCTGCTGACCTTGCTGCTGCGTTATTTCCCTCAGGCACTGGTCGCGCTCGCCGCGTTGATGGGCCTGTGGATCTGGCATGTCGGGTTACGTCAGGGGCCATTGCAGGCACCAGCGCCCAAAGCCCGCCGACAACTTCAAGAGCATTTGCGCGCCAGCGCCGACTTCATGTTGCGGCGCAGCGGTCAGCACACCTTGCTGCTTGGCCTGCAACACGACGTGCTGCGCCGCGCCCGACACCGTCACCCAGGCTTCGAACACCTCGGCGTTGCCGAACAATGGCAGGTGCTCGCACGCCTGACCGGTCAACCGACCCGCGCCATCAGCCAGGCACTCAGCCCGCGGCCCAAACAGCGGCTCTCCAGCGCCGACTTCAGCCGTCAGGTCGCCCACCTGCAAACTCTCAGGAATGCCTTATGAATGAACCCATCGAGCCCACCGGCCAGACCCACGCCGCCCAACAGCGCCAGCGCGCCAGCCAACTGGCGCAAGCCGTGCGCCTTGAGTTGCAAAAGGCCGTCATCGGCCAGGACACGGTGATCGACGATGTGCTCACCGCGCTGATTGCCGGCGGCCATGTGCTGCTCGAGGGTGTTCCGGGGCTGGGCAAAACCTTGCTGGTGCGCGCCCTCGCCCGTTGCTTCGGTGGCGAGTTTGCACGTATTCAATTCACCCCGGACCTGATGCCCAGCGACGTCACCGGGCATGCGGTGTACGACCTGCAAACCGAGCAGTTCAAACTGCGCAAAGGCCCGCTGTTCACCAATTTGCTGCTGGCTGACGAAATCAACCGTGCGCCGGCTAAAACCCAGGCCGCGTTGCTCGAAGCCATGCAGGAGCGCCAGGTCACCCTTGAAGGCCGCGCCCTGCCGATTGCGCAACCGTTCATGGTGCTGGCGACGCAAAACCCGATCGAACAGGAAGGTACTTACCCCCTGCCTGAAGCCGAACTCGACCGTTTCATGCTCAAGGTGCGCATGGACTATCCCGACGCCGATCAGGAGCTGAACATGGTCCGTCAGGTCAGCCGCTCGACCCGCGCCGACATGCTCGACGTGCAACCGCTGCGCACCGTCCTGCAAGCCAAGGATGTACTGGCCTTGCAACGGATCGCCAGCGACTTGCCGCTGGATGAACAGGTGCTGGAATACGCGGTACGCCTGGCCCGCACCACCCGCAGCTGGCCCGGCCTGACCCTCGGCGCCGGCCCACGAGCCAGCATTGCGCTGGTGCGGGTAGCCCGGGCACGGGCGCTGCTGCGCGGTGGCGAGTTCGTGATTCCGGACGACATCAAAGGCTGCGCACTGGCCGTGCTGCGCCATCGCGTGCGGATCGCCCCGGAGCTGGACATCGAAGGGCTGGAGGTCGATCAAGTGCTCCAGCAATTGCTCGATCAGGTTCCGGCGCCAAGAGTGTGAGCAACGCGATATCGATGACACCCAACCCTGTGGCGAGGGAGCTTGCTCCCGCTCGAGCGCGAAGCGGTCGCAATCAAGCTGATGCGCAATGCCAGAAAAATCACCGTGACCGGTTTCAGGACTGCTGCGCAGTCCAGCGGGAGCAAGCTCCCTCGCCACAATTCATATGCCTTGCAGATAGGTGGGTAGCCCTGTGACAAGAAACCCCATGCCATGAAACCCACCCGCCTCTTGCTGATCTGGCTCGTAGCCCTGCTGGGCCTGAGCATCGTACTCGGCATATTCCGGGCACTGGGCGTCAGTGTTGCGCCGAGCCTGCTGTCGATCAACTGGGGGTTGCTGTTGGCGCTATCGGTACTGACGCTACTCGATGCCGTTCGGCTGATGCGCCGGCCTTCGCCCAGGGTGCATCGGCAGATGCCCGGCAGCCTTGCGCTTGGGCGCTGGGGAGAAGTCTATGTGGAGATTGCGCACGACTATTCGCAGCCACTGAAAGTGCAACTGTTCGACCACGTCCCCGACGGCCTGAGCTTCGAACACCTGCCGCAATCGGTCGATCTGCAACCCGGCCAACATAGCCAGCTCAGCTACCGTCTGCGCCCTCTGCGACGTGGTCACTTCAGCTTCGATCGCTGCGAAATCAACCTGCCCAGTCCATTCAGATTATGGTCCGGCCGGCGCTACCTGAATGTCACTGACAGCACCCGCGTCTACCCGGATTTCGCTCGCCTGTACGGCGCGCAATTACTGGCCGTCGACAACTGGCTCAGCCAGCTCGGCGTGCGCCAGCGGCAACGTCGTGGGTTGGGTCTGGAGTTTCATCAGCTGCGTGAATTCCGCGAAGGCGACAGCCTGCGCCAGATCGACTGGAAAGCCACCGCCCGCCAACGCACACCGATTGCCCGCGAGTACCAGGACGAACGCGACCAGCAGATCATCTTCCTGCTCGACTGCGGCCGCCGGATGCGCAGCCAGGACGGTGAACTGGCGCATTTCGACCATGCGCTCAATGCCTGCCTGCTGCTCAGCTATGTGGCGTTACGTCAGGGTGATGCGGTGGGCCTCTGCACCTTTGCGGGCGATCAACAACGCTACCTCGCCCCGGTCAAAGGCAGCGGCCAGCTCAACGTGTTGCTCAACACTGTCTATGACCTCGACAGTAGCCAGCGCCCGGCCGACTATCAGGCCGCCGTCAGTCAACTGCTGGCCCGGCAAAAACGTCGGGCGCTGGTGGTGCTGGTGACCAACCTGCGCGATGAAGATGACGAAGAATTGCTGAGTGCGGTCAAACGCATTGGTAAACAACACCGGGTGCTGGTGGCGAGTTTGCGCGAAGAGGTGCTCGACACAGTGCGGCAAACCCCGGTGCAAACCCTGAACGAAGCCCTCGCCTATTGCGGCACGGTGGACTACTTGAACGCCAGGGCCGAACTCCATGAGCGGTTGAGTGCTCATGGAGTGCCGGTGCTGGATGTGCGGCCGAGTGAACTGGGTTCGGCATTGGTGACGCGGTATTTGGCCTGGAAAAAAGCGGGTGCAATTTAGTTGCCAGTACCACAGCAGGAAATTCGCCAGAGCACAACGCGCTGCTTATTCGATAATCTTTAAATCCACCGATTTAGCCTCTTCATTGCTCTGGTTATACACGTGAGCCCATATGGTTACGGTTCCAGCTCGGGTGGCATCAAACTGGACACTGGCTTTGCCCGCTGCGTCGGTATAGGTCATATCGAACTCCTTGCCATCTATTTTCCAATGCACCTTTCTCCCCTCCACAGGCTTCAGAATCAAAAGGGTCAATACCGTTGCGGTGATATTCGATGACTCTCCCACCCGAAGCGTGAGTGGGAAAGCCGACATTCCATATACCCTTGCAGCTTGCAAAGGCTGAACCGTAATCCGCTGTGTCTTTGAACCCGGTAAGCCTGAAGCCTGCGTGGCCACCAGATCATATTCACCGATGTCAGATGTCATAAAGCTAACCGACGCGATGCCATCGGCGTTGGTAAGCGAATCAGGTAATGGGCGCCCCGCGTAGCTCCACTTGATCTTGATACCTTTCAAGGGGAGGCCATTGGGAGCGCTGATAACCTTGGCCCAGGCATTTACTTCATACCCCGTATAAGTGACTGGCCTGTCACAGGTGAGCGACTTGATGACCGGAATCACCCCGCCATACATCAACTGCGCCGTATCCCAGCCCCCCACACCGCCTTTCACCGCTGCCGACAATATGCCATGCCCCTCGGCAGACAGGACGAAGGTCAGCCTGGCAATCCCATCGGCATCCGTCAGCGACGGCGACAGTGCCTGGGCCGCGTACTCCCACATGACCTCGACGCCCTCCAGCGGCAAGCCCGTTCTGCTGGAAACCACCTTGGCCACTGCGTGAGCCGGCGACTCCCATTTAACAGGCCGCTGTGCGTTATCGGGCTCATACAGTTCACTGATTTTGCGTGGATCGCTCAGCGTAAAGGTCAGCGAAAGGCTGTCCGAGAACGACTCATCCCCGACCGTTGCCGTCAGCTCACCGGCCCCCGGGGTTTTCGGATTGAAACGGATCCGCGCCACGCCATAAAAATCGGTCACCGTGGTCACTACCCCAAGGTCGGGGCTGCGCCAGGTCACGCTCCAACCGGCCATCGGCTTGCCGCTGACGGCAGACACCACCGTGACCTGCTCATGAAGCTGCTGCTCCCGATCGAGTGTTTGATGAACACGGTTGTTCCCGATGATTTTCAGCACCTGCGCGCCGCTGCCCAGCGACAGCGCATTGGCCGGTGACAGGTTCGACAACCGCGACGCGGCCAGGCGCAACGCAAAACTCCCGTCTTTCAGATCGCCACCTTTGAGCGTGTAGCTCAACCCCATGCTGGTCAGCAATCGCGGCACCCCGAGCGCTGACGGCACGAAACTGACCCCCAGCTCGGCAGGGCCCGTGCCCGTCAACCCCAGCGTTACATATTGATCCAGCAACGGGCTGTCGTCCGGCACCGACAACTCGATGCTGTGCTCGCCTTTGCGCCGCGGGAAATACGTCTTGTCACCCCAAAGCTGTGAAGCTTGCCGATCGAACTGAACGACAAGCCCCTTCCACGGATCGCTCGCCAGCACGTTGACCGTCATGGCGCGTTTGTCCTGATAATCGTCATAAGGACTGGAAACCAGCGCCTCGACGACATGTGGCTGTGCGGTCGCCGGCGTCAAGGCATAACCGGACCAGCCACTTGCATCGGTATCCACCGCACTCGAAGCCCCCGGCGCTGTCCACTTCACCGGCACCTGCGCTACCGGCTGGCGGGTGAAACTGGAAAACACCTGCACCCACTGCCAGGCACGGTCCTGCCCGACGACCGGGTCCACGGCCGCTTCGCGCAGCGCCTCGATCCTGACTTTGTTGTGCGCCAATTGCATCACATTGGCGGTGGACGTCAGCTTGAGTTGCGGCAGCGCCAATGCCAGGGAGAACTGGCCGGCTTTCTGACTGGCGGTGAAGCTCAGCTCCCAAGCCGCTCCCCCGGCGCTGATAGCCTGAGGACGGTCCAGCGCAGGTGTAACCGTTGCCCCCAGCTCACCGGCCGGTGTGCCCGACCATCCCAGTTTCAAATCCAATCCGATCAGCGGGCTCAGCGCATGGGGCAAGAAGTTGTAACGATGAATCGCCCCCAGGCACGGGAAGAGTGTCTGGTTGCCCACCGTGGCCGACACCTGATCGAGCACCACGTACCCTTCATCGGCCAGGTTCTCGGAGAGTAAACGCCCGGACAGCTCCCGAACGCCGGATACCGCGTCACTGGTGAGCGACAACTCGAACAGGCTACTGCGGCTGGCGCTGAACCCGGAGCTCAAGCGCCATTCCCAGCCACCCGCCGACGTGGCTGTCGGCGTCCCGATGACCAACCCCAGACCCGGCTCTTCATTGCGCAAGGCCAAGGTCATGGGTTTGTCCTTCACCGGGCTACCCGCCGTCGGCGTCACGCGAAAGGTATGGGTCTTGCCACGCCGACAGGTGATCCCGACGGTGGCCCGATCCACGGGCTCGCAATCCAGATGAAACTCGACTTGATCCTTCCAGGGGCTGGTCGCCAACGCCGTCACCGCAAACGCCCGCTCAACCGGCTGCATTTCCGCGTGTGCCCTGACATTGGCGATGATCTGGTAGGGACCATCCTTCTTCGGCGTATCCAGCACGCTGGCCCAGCCGCCCGCCCCCGTAACGGTGGACACCGTGCCATTGGGTCCCACCCAGTCAACCAGGGCATTGACCACCGGATCACCGGGGCCGCTGGTGAGGATGTGCAGCACCTGCACCATCAGCAGCACGCTTTCCTGTTCATCCACCACCGGGGACTTGTTGGCCTCCCGCACTTCGCCAATCTCGACCCTGTTGCGCGCCAGCGACATCGGCTTTTTGCGCGAGGGCAGCAACAGTTTCGAGCAGCCCAGCAGCAGGTCAAACTTGCCGTCGAGGTCGTCACCACAGGTCAGGGTCCAGGTCAGTCCAGCGGCGCCGACCGGAACCGGCTCGTCAAGCTCCGGGCTCACCGCCACCCCCAACTCGGCCGGGGAGTCGCCTTCCCACAGCAGCCTCAAATCAGTCCCCAACAACGGACTGGTGGCAGGCAGTTTCAAGGTCACCGGGTATTGGGTGCCACGATTGGGGTAACCGGTCTTCTCGTCCCAACGGGTTTCCTTGCCGTCGATGACGGCCATGACCTCCTTCCAGGGATCGGTCGCCAGCACCCGAACGTCAAACGCTTGAGTGGACACACCACTGGCGTAGTACAGGCTCACCACCGACGCTGCGATGACAACATCGCCAGGGCCACTCGGTACGTAATCGAAGTACGCCCAGCCCTCTTCATCGGTGGGCGTGGTGGTGACTTGCCGCTGCCCCTTTGACCCCCAATTCACCGTCCGGCCGCTCAGCGCTTGACCGGTGTAATACGACGCCACCTGAACCCCCAGGCGCACGCTTTGTTTGTACTCGAAAACCGGGTAATAGGCCGCCTCCAGTACCTCACGAAACACCAGCCGATGGTGCCCGAGCGAAGCCCGGATGGGGTAGGCATCGGCGGTGTATTTGCTCAACAGGTTGAACGAAAACTCATGGGGATCGTCACCGTCGATCAGCGGACAGTCGAGCGACCATTGATCATCGAGCGGATGGTCCTCGCCCAGCGTCGGCGTCGCAATAATGGCACCCTGAGGGTTGTCGTCGCTGGTCAGCGACGCCTCGGTGTCCAGCCAGGCGTTGCCCGGCACCGGCACAAAACCAAGCCGGTGTTGAAAGCTCCCGGAAGCCCCCAGACACACATACAACGGACGATCCGGCGACAAAGGCTGGTCATCGACTGTCAGCCGCTGCAGCACCAACGGTTCCAGGTGCAGGAGAATCCTGATTCGGGTGATGCGAATGAGCTTCCCATACTCATCGTCTTTGCTGGCCGGGCTGAAAACGCTGACGCGAACCCTGTCGTGTTGTTTGAGCGGAAGCGTCAGCTCGACGTCGTATTTTTCAGGTCTGAATACCATCGGTCGCTGATCGTCAGAGTGCTCTTCGTCCACCTGACTGTTGAGCGAGCCGGGAGGCAGCGTGATCACCTGTGCAGGTTCCGAACTCCCGTCAATGCGGACCTCCAGACGACCGGCGGCGTAATGCCACGATTCGCAGAGAAAGCTCAGGAAGTAACGAGCGTCAGTGCGAAGGTCCTTTGGCGCTTCGATAATCTGACAGACCGAGGCTCGATTCCCGAGCGTCAATAAATAAATTTCTTCGCCGTTATAGGTGTCTTTTTCCCGAGCGCCCCATATGGGATTGGTCGGGCCTTTGACCCAATAAGAAAAGCCTTCGCGAAACTCACTATTGAATACCAGGCTCGCATTGGCCTGAATAATCGGATCACTCATGATTGCCCGCTCCTGTCCCTGCTCGGTTTTACCCATTCGTATCGGCGATCAATCCAGCGTCAGCGGATCATCCGGATCGACGCGTTTGACCAGCTCCTCGACTTTGCGCGCAAACGTCGGGTCGCCGGCCTTCGCCGTGTAGCGAATCCGCACGATGATGTCCGTCAACGACGCCAGCATGGATTTTTGTGGCTCCTTGCGGGGCCGAGGAAAGCTCAGTTTCCAACGCGATACCGCCCCCGTGCATTCAAACGGGTTGAGCAAGCCTTCATCGGGTTTCACCATGGCCATGCCCGTGTCGCCGACGCCCACCGACAAAGCGATTTGCTGGCCGCTGCGCAGGTTGAACCGCACATCGGCGGGGGCCACCGCATTGGCAGGGTTGTGCAGGTATTCCACCGAGCGGGTCGACGCCTTGGTCGCCGTGATGCTCTGGACCTGAGACACGATGGCCTTCACATTGTCGAAGGGGCCGACCAGCACCGGCAGGTCAACTTCCAGCGTGCTGATCTGCCGGCAGTAATGGCCTGGATGGTCACGGTCAAAGAGCAACTGCGTGAATTTGAAATCCAGCGTGCCGGTCTTTTGCAGGTCCGCCAGCGCATCCGTCCAGTGATCGAAACCTTCTTGCGGATCCACCGTGTCATTGAACAATTGCCGCAGAGAGATGGTCTTGACCAGCTCCAGACGCCGCTCATGGCGGTGCAGGTATTCACGCTCCATGCGCAGCAAGTGCACCTTCAGGTGTTCGCCCGCCGTGAGGCCGTGACGCTCGTCCAGCCAGACCTTCGGCAGGGGAACCTGCGAATCGTAATCGCCGGTCTCAAAGCTCAACGAAGCCTGGGCACTGATGCACAAACTGACGACCGCGTCATAGGCCTGATAGTGCAAAGCCTTGAGTTGGCCCAGCAGCCAGCCGAACAACTCGGCGTTGGTCGCACGCTTCTTGATGAAGGTGTAGAGCGTCAGCGCATGGGCATTGGCCCGCAGGGTTTGCCGCAGGCTGGCCTTGGCGGCTTCGACAGCGTGGCTTTGCGCGGTGATTTGCGCGTCGATTGCCCGGACCTCTGCCAGTGCC
This sequence comes from Pseudomonas sp. NPDC087697, assembly GCF_044743155.1. Lineage (NCBI taxonomy): Bacteria > Pseudomonadati > Pseudomonadota > Gammaproteobacteria > Pseudomonadales > Pseudomonadaceae > Pseudomonas > Pseudomonas sp. NPDC087697. The sequence goes on from NZ_JBIUVW010000004.1 coordinate 44,809, forward strand.
TGATGGCGTTGCAGATCCCATTCGTCTCGACGGCGGCGGTAGGTTTCGGCCGTTGCCGTTCGTTCGGCATTCAGGGATAAACCGGCGGCGACAATGTCAAAAACCCCACCCACCGCGTCCATTATCCCCCCGGGATTTGACACGCCCCACGACACTGTCATCCCCGCCCCTACATGATTCGGGATGACGGTTTTAGCGAGAGCTCCCGCCGCCTTATGCCCGATACCCACCATCGAGGTTATTTTCGCCGCAAGCATGAAATCCATCACCTCATACTCCGCATCACTCACATTGTTCTCATACTTTTGCGCATACGCATCGGCACGTTCCTGTGCCACCGCCCGGCTCTGCCCCAACGCGGTCACACTCGCCTCCAGCTGCGCAATGGTCTGCTCCTGCACGGTCTGCGCATACGCCCCCAAATCCACCAGATGGCTGTGTTGCAACTCCTCCATCTCGGCCCGATCCCGTTGTTCGAGCAGGCGCAGCACCTGGTTGCCATGCTCCTGCAACGTCTGCACCGCACGCAGCGCCGCTTCGAACAGGACCCGCCAACGAAACGCCACCACCACCAATTGCCCGCCCATCGGCCGCGGCGAACCGGCGCCGCCGGCGGCCAGATCCCGCAACAACTGGTGGGGGTCCGTCGGCGGGCTGAACAGCGGAATCAGCAGCGGCTTGCCGTCAAGGGTGAGGTTGTTGCGCAGGTTATGCAGGCGGCTGCCGGGCAAGGCGAACAGCTCCAACAACTGCTCATTGATCGGCAGTACAAAACCTTTGACCCCCAGCATGCCAAGCTCGGGCGCCACCTCGGCCTTGGCCGGCAGATTCGCCAGGGTGAATACCAGGTCTTTTTCGAACGCTTCCAGCGCGGGCCGAGCGCTGGCGTCGGCCAACAGTTCGCCGACTGTTTTCGGTTGCCAGCGGTTGACGGTCCGCGCCGTCGGGGCCTTGCCCATCAGGAACTCGGCCTGCACATAACACAGCCTGGCGGCCACCAGGCTGTCGCGGGTGAGCTGGCGATAGTACCCATCGCCCCAGGCCATCAGGTTTTTCACATACTCGGTGAACGCCACGATTTGAAAATGCCGAGGGGCCGAATAACCGATGGCATCCGGATCGGTCGGTGCCTCGGCTTCACAGCCCAGGTTGCCGGGGCCGGTCAATGGCCGGCAACGCCAGTAAAGAGGTTTGGGCGGTGTGATTTTAGCGTCTATCGGGGCCTGAGGGTCGAAGAGGTAATGCAGCCACTGTTGCGCCTCCAGAAAACGGTTTTCAGCGCTTAACCGTGAAGCCACCAGGTGCGGCAGATGGAAAAACAGTTCCCAGAAGAATAAGCCGTTGGCGCCATCGAACGCGCCGTTGGGCTCGTCGATCGGACCTGCGACCGGGGCCGGCTCTTGCAGATGCTGGGTCTCCCAGTCCAGCACGGCCTCGACCGAGATATTGGCGCGCTGCACCAGCTCGGGCCCGAACAACGAGTTCAGGCGTACGTGTTTGAGGGTCAGTTCAGGCTGGTTGAGGGTGAGAAATTGCGCGCCCTGGGGGTTGGTCTTGTCCAGCGATGGCGGGGCAAAAGCAACGCCTGCCATCAAGCCCACCGTCACTACATATTTTTTGCGCCCGAGGTTATCAATTGAGGTTGTACCACCGAATGTAAAACTGACCGGCACTGTAAAACCACCCGCCGATCTGGGAACGACCATCCAGGGGGTACTCCAGCCACCTGCATTGGAAAAAGCCCCCATGATCGGCGCAGGATCACCACCGCTCGGATTAAGCAACCTCAAGTCGAAGGTTTTGTTAACCCCTACAACATTCGGCTTCACCGCACAAAGGCCTCTAACCAGTAGTACATCCTGTGCGGCAACACGCAAAACAGTCGCCTGCAAGGAATAGTAAGGCGTCAAGCTACCGCTGGGTTCGTCTGAGTCGACAATAGTCGGAACGTTTTGTCGCAAGATCGGATGCTGCACGATCTCTGGATCGACAAAACCATAGCCCGCCAAGGGCGCCAGCCAGCCACCATCATCGTTGGCAACACTACGGAACAGAACATCACGAACCTGATACACATCGACAGGGTTTGCAGGCGCCGGATTACTGCGATTGGTCAACAACACCCCCAACTTGCCTTTTGGGTGCTGGTCATCGACGAGCACCGTGGCAATTAACCGGCAGCCAGCCGAAATATCCTTATCCGATTCAGAACTGTGCAGAGAAAGCGGTGCTGACCAATGGCCGTTCTGCGCCATGAACGCCAGACTGATCTCCAGCTTGTAGGGCAAAAACTCGCCCGCCTCTTTACTCACCACCCTGTCACGCCACTCGGCCCAGACCAGACACAAACGTCCGCCCCAGAACACCGGCCGCATATCCAGCACCCTCTCCCCCGCCGGGATCTCGACCGGCTGCCATTCACCCCACGCCGCCGGGTTGATTGCCCGGCAGCTGGGCGTCAGTTCCACCTCGGCCTTGCGCCAGAAGTACTGAAACGGTTGCACCCGCTGCCGGCCGACAAAATAATAATCGGCGCGTGTCGGTGAGAGGTTGCTCGTGAGCGAGGTGCCGTCCATATAGCCGCTGATCACGTCGAGGTTGCAGGTCTGCTCGAACGTTTGCAGGTAATCCTGCAACGCCAGCTGTACGGAATCAGTGTTCAGGCGCGTCTGGTTCAGGTTGTTCTCGAGGGTTTTGAACAGGCTGGTCTTGCGCCGACGCACATAGGGGTTGATGTAATTTTCCGGGTACAGGGCGATCATCTGCAACGCCGCCCAGTCCGGGTAGTTGCTGTAGAGCTCCCAGGTGTTCAAATCCCGTTTATCGAATTCGACTGTTGAATACCCCGGTTCCAGCTTGCGGTACACCGCATGGATGTAATGCTGCGCACAGCTGGTGGCCTCGGCGGCCCAGGAGTTCTGCACCGGATAATTGTCCAGCGGATCCATGCGCAGAAGCTCGAACAAGTCCTCGGGTGTTCTCAGGAAGTTGAACTGATCGTCCTGATCGTCAGGCTGGCCCTTTCTAAGCTGCCCGATGCAATACTCGACCAATGCCGTACGACGCTGTTCGAGCAGTCCGGCGATATGCTTGTTGTCCATGATCCTTGCTCCTGAGGTACAGCCAGGTTGAGCGCGACCGGGCAGCCCGCGCCCGGATTGAGGAAGTGCCCTTCAGCCGGGCAGTGCGCCACCGGCGAAGGTAATTGACTCAAAATAGGCGGTGATATCGCTGTCGACGCTGGTGACGCCGACCTCGAATGTCCCCCCCGACGGGCTTGAGACAAACACCCGCGTGAGCCCGTCCTGATTGGTCAGTGCTTCGCTGGGCCGGATAATCAGCCAAGGAATGTCAGCCTCATTTACCGGTTCAGCGCTCCATTGCACAGGCTGGCCGATACCCAGGTTTGCATATTTATCCAGCATCACGGCGTACAGTTCGACTTCCTGACCTGCCGCTACAACGCCATCCGGCACCTGGGACTTGAGCGGTGCCGGGAAGAACAGCTCGGCTTCATCGACACCAATCGCCACATTGGGTGCTTGCTGTTTCGGATGCAGGTCCAGCCAGTAACGTGGGGCCGCGATGCCCATGACCCTGCCGGGGGTGAACACCGCCTTGGCCACCCCGTTGATGTCGGTTGCACTTTTATTGATGCTGCCCAGCTCGGTCTGCCAATACACATAGACCCCGCTCAACCCCTCCCCGCTGAGGTCTTTAACGGTCACCGTGTAGGTAGCAATTTCACCGGATTTATTGGCCACCAACTTGGTACGATCCACCACGCACGTCGTCATCACCGTGTGTTCCAGGGCCTCCCCGTCGTGGGGAACGAAGGGGACGGGGGATGTCGACAGGCTGAGCAGTGCATGCTCGGCCGCCTGTGAGTAAGCGCCTTTGTCAACCGCTGCCGGGAGGGTGCCCATCAGGAAAATCGTCTGTGCATCCATACCACTGCTGGCCGCCAACTCGCGAACACGGATCAGCAGATCCAACTGCACCAGGCTTTTGATCAGGCTCTTCTGCGGATCAACCCGTTTTGCGCACTCGCGCACTTCCTGGATGCTCCAGGTGAAAAAAATCGCCAGCCGGATGGCCGCCGTTTCCTGAGCCAGACGCAAGGCATCACCCGTCAGCAGGTCGGGCAAGGCGTTGACCTCTCGCAGGTAATCGAGCAGCGCTGCTGGCGGCTGATCCCCCAACGCGAATGCCCGGTTGAGCACCGTCAAGTAGTACAGCGTACTCAACGTGAACTCATGTTTGTCCTCACGTTTGAGCCAGACTCGGTAGCCGTAGGTCAGGTAGTCCTCCAGCAGTGCGGCGCTGAGGTCGAGTTTCATCACCACCGCACTGCGCCGCTGCACATCGGCCAGCAGCACCAGAAACGGATCGCCTTCGGCGTCTTCCCGTCGCCGGTAAGCCGCCACCTCGTCGCCCTCGGTCGTGCGCTCGAGGGCTTGCCTGAGCACTTGATACACCGTGCCCTGCGCCCAGGCGAGTACCCACACCACCAGCTCCGAGCGCAGCCCCGCGTACACCGCCAGACACTCCCTGACCACCGACACCTGGCCCGCCCTGGCCAGCAGCAGTACGCCGAGCATTTTCTCGACGATCTGCGCGCGTGAGGCCGCATCGCCCTCGCCAATACCCGCCCTGACGGCCAAATCGAGCCGCTCACGGGCGTACGCCGGGTAATCGAGCTCGATCGCCTCCAGTTGCGTCAGCACCAAACCGTCGCGGTCGACCAGTGCCGCCAGCAAATCCAGCCAGTCCGCCCCGCTCGCCAGCGGAGGAACGCCGGCCATCAGTAACGCCGCATTGGAAAACAGTGCCGCTGTCAGCAGGCTGCGCAGTTGTTCAAACAACTGGCGTTCATTCGAAGACGCGGCCGCCGGCGCCATAATGGGCGCTACCACCTGCAGCATCCAGGCCACGGGCAGCGTGTACTCGTTGCACCAGCGTACACAGGCGTCCATGGCGTGAATCACGTTCAACACATCCGGTGTTGTGTCTTGCTGCTCGCTCGAGTGGAGCCATGGGGCTCCGGCCAGCGCCTTGAGCCAGCGCTCTCCCCCCAGTGTCGCGAGCAAGATAATGGCCTCCACCGGGGTAATCCCCAACAGTTGCGGTAGCTTCACCAGGCGGTAAAAGCTTGAGAGCACCGCTACGTTACATTTCAGCGTTTGCCCCAGGCCATGCACCGGAGCAATCACCTCGGCCAGGTGACGGTAAGTGTGCAGGTTAATCCCCAGCCCACGGCAGAGCAGGTTGACCGTCAGCTCCTCGTCGCCGGGCGCGGGAAACACCGGGAACTCGCTGTCATCGAGTTTCAGAGGCGTGGAGGAGAACGCCTGGTCATTGAAGACCCGATCAAACTGCGAGCGTAGTTCGCCACGGCCGAAGATCGACAATTCACCGATAAACACCGAGAAATCCTCGACGGTACAGCCGCAACGCTCGCGCAACCCTTGAAACAAGCCAATGGCGCGCAGGGTGTCAGGCGATATCCAGCAGCTGTGTGCGGGTGCCTGTGTCCGCGTCTCGGTATTGATGGCCGCCATCAGCAGTGCATCCACTTGCTCGGGGGGCAGACCCAGCCATTGGTCCAGACGCAGCTTGCGGTTCATGCGGTCGTATCGTGCCTGATTGGCATCTTTCAATCGGTGAAGAATTACAATTGTTCTCTTGAAGTCAATACTGACAGAAGGCGTTTGACCTGCGTTGAGATAGACCGAACCCGACTGCGAACCCTCTAATAGTTCACCGTTGTTCGGAGGCGCATTGGCGGACCGCACCGGGGCGAAACTTCGAATCGAGAGCAATGCTTCAAGTCCGATGGCGTCAAGTTTTGTCCTTTCGCAGAAGAACGGCACCTGGCCGATGTTCTGCCACTCCACACCCACAGCGCCAAAGTTCCGTAGGTAGAAGCCCTCCACGTCATCAGGGTCCTCACTGTCATTGGGATCCTCAGTCAACAACTCCCGCTGATAAGGTCCCAACCGAGAGGCATGCAGCAAGGCTCGTCCCGCCTCAGTGCTCTGTCCATTGGGTTGCAGAAAATACGGAAACGACAGATCAACCACCCGCGCCATCTCCCCCACCGACAGGTCATGATGCCGGGCGACAAAATCGATCGTCGTCCAGTCCCGGTAATAGGGCAGCCCATTGGGATAACGGGCCATGCTCATTTCCAAGTCAATGTCCACCGATGCCTGGCTGTTGGCCTTGATGAAGGTTTCCAGCACCGGAATGATGATGTCCACTGAGGACACTGCCTGATGCACCGCGTTGAAGTCGATGGACAGCGTCGCCAGATCGGTACGTCGCCCGTTCAGCGGCATCCTTCGGGACGGTTCCGGGCCGTCAGCCGGGACAGACTCGATCCGGTCTCTGATCCACAGCAGCAGTTCAATCAGATAGGCAACCGGCGAGGTCACCGACTCCAGCGCATCAGGGGGGCAAAGCCTGTCGAAGTCCGGCCAGAACAACCGCTCAAAACTCGGTCCCGGCACCAATGACGGCAACCCGCTCAGCGCCTGGAGCGATTGTGTTTCGTCACCGGTCAACGTCTGCTCGATGAACTGACGCCGCACATAAATGGCCAGGGCATTGGCCCGCCGCAGATAGTGCTGGGCATCAACCTGGCTCAACTTGAAGTCATGCACCAGGCCTTCCACGCCTTTTGCCACCAGCGGGAATACCGAGCCACCCTGTTCGAGGTATGTGCTCAGTTCGCCATACCTTTCGCGCTGTTCTTCTTCAGGGAACACTTCATGAAACAGTTGCAAGGAAGGGTGATCCTGGGAAACAGCCATGGTGAAACTCCTTGTACCGATGACAGTGTGCTGAACAGCCTGGCGAGGAGGTCGCGCTGTTCAGTTCAATGACTGGATTGGGCGCCTGAGCGAAGCCAGCGTCTACTGTCAGAACTGACAGTAGAGCTGACCATTCATCGGGAGCTATACAGGGTGCTAATCAGACAATGGCGGCTGCGGCCCCACCTCGAAACGTTCGCTTTCGGCCCAGTCAGAGCCGCCCGTTTCACCCTGAATAACCTGCCTGAAGCGGACCCAGTTGCCGCCGTTGGGCAGTGGCTGAGCAACACTGCGTTGCCAACCCTGAGCCGTGACGGGAACGCCCGAGGCCCACACGCGATCAGGATTGAACCAGCTCACCAACTCACCGGTCCCCACCCTGCCTTTACCTGCAACCCCGACCGGATCGGTGACCCATCGCCCTTGCTCGGGCTTGTCGATCGTCGGTAGATACGAACCCAGCAGTACGGATCGAGCAGGTGACTGGACGGATTTGAAGCCATCGCGCGATTGCACGGCCATCAAACGCTGAGCCCCACCCGCTCGGTCGAGCGTGACCCTCACCGACCACGTGCGATCAACGACCGGGGCTTGGCCTAACAGCGTCTGCGGCGCATCGGCAAATGCCACCGCCACCGTATCCCCCGAATAACCAAAACCTGACACCACCACCTGCCGACCAACCCGCTCAGCCTCGGCGGGGGTTTCGATAAAGGGCGCGGCCGGCACAACGTTATAGGTCAGCCGGGGACTGTCTTTGGACGGCCGCTCCTGATTCAAGGTTTGCCGGGCCAAGATGGTTTTCGCCCCGATCGGCAACGTCACCTCGCCCTCCCAGCGACCGTTTTCGCCGACAAGGATATTGCTGAGCAATGGCTGCGCATTACCTTGCAACCACACCTCGACCCGGCCACCGGGAATGCCCGTGCCGGACATCGTCGAGGTCCGTGGCAGGTCGCCTCCCGGCGTCGGCACCGTGATAGTCGGCGGCAGCACCACCACCTCAAAAAAACAGTATTCGCTGCGTATGGAATCCCGCGAGCCAATGCTCTGTCTCGCGTCAATGGTGTATTTGCGAAACTCCAGGCCCTTGAGTTCCATTGACCAGTCGCCGTCGCTGATCAGCACCTTGGGCTCCCCCAAGGGTCTGTCGAATTGGGCATCCCGAAGCCTCATCGTGGCCCCCTTCACCCCGGCCGTGCCTCGAACGATCAGCTCGCGGCCGACCTCCTGATCCTTTTGGGGCTCAGTGATGACGGGCTTCAGCAGCGGCTTCTGCACGGTGAATGTTCTGGATACAGAGGGCGAGGTTTGCCCCGCGGCTGTCTGGGTCACGGTGACCGTATGGGTCACCTCCGGAGCAAAGGAAATGTCGCGCCGAAAGGTCCAGCTGCCGCTGGCGCCGGAAGGTTTATGCACCGTGGAGCTGCCGCTGAAGACAAGATTGACCTCCGCCCCACGCCAGCAGGTGCCGGTGATGGTCGGAGACAACTCGTTCTCGACAAGATTGGTGATGACAGGCGCCAACGGAGGAATGGTCACCGCGACTTCAACCCAGCCAGGGGACGACTGCCCATTCAGACGCTGTTGTATATGAATAAGTCGCTGGTTCACCGGCCCCCATAGTTCCGAAGCCCTGCTCGACCATACACCCGTACCACCCACCGAGGCATCCGGCGCGGCGGTGGTCGCACCACCCGGAAACGCAATAATCACCATGGCACCGGTGTAGCCCTTGCCGGAGAAGACCGGTGTGTAATCCTTCGTGTAGACCACCTCGGTCGGGCTGGGCAGCGCCCAGGTGAAGGTGAACTGAATTGACTCCGAGGGGATCCAGCCACCGGCGTTGTCGGATACCTTTTGTATGGCCGACAGGGTGTAAGCGCCCGGTACCCAGTTTGTGGCGGTGACCTCCCACTGACCGTTTTGCACGGTGGTGCTCAATGCCTGCCCGCCGGGGCCGCTGATTTTAGTGAGTTCAACGATGGCGCCGGTGTGACCGGCACCAGAGAATTTTATCTGTTGGTTGGCGAGCGGCGTTACGGTGACGGCCAGTTTGGGGGGGCGGATCTTGAAAAGCCTGGCACCACTGCGCAGCGACGACTCACCTCGGAACGTTTGCCGCACCGTGATCGAGTATGGGCCAGGAGGCAAATCCTTGGTAACCACCGTAGACCAGTTACCTGCTGCGTTCACACTAGCCGTCCCCAACTGTTCGGAAGCGAGATCTTTATAAATCTCTACCTGCGCCCCCGGATAACCACCTTTACCGCTGACCGTAGGCCGAAGCGGTTGGATAGAGTTCATAGCGGGGTTGGTGATCTCGGGCGCCGACAACACCACTACCGTGACGGGTACCGTGTTGCTCCAGCCTGTAGGCTGCCCGCCAAGCTTGGCCTCGGCGATGAAAACAAAGCCACCTTGAGGCAGGTCCTTGCTAAGGCGTGTCCGCCAACTGCCATTGATTACCGAGGCACTGCCATAGATCTCACCGGCACCACCCTCGCGATAAATATTGACGACGGTGCCGTTGGAGCCAGTTCCTGAGACTTCAGGCCTGAGCTCATTGATGATCAACGAGTTGGCTGTCGGAGAGATGATCTGTGGCGGCCCAGCGATGAAAAATTGGCGATTAACTTTCCCAAGAAAATCCGAGCCCCGGAACATCTGCACCTCGAGGTCTATGGTGCCGCTCGGAAGGTCCCATTCCGTAACTTGTAACGACCAGCTAGGCCCACTTCCAAGTCTGGGACTATCTGTTCCCCACTTCGGCTGACCATTCTGATAAGCAATAACAACGAGGCGACTGAAGGGCTCCCCCATCCCTTCAAAAAGGGGTCTGCGAGACGCAGTCATGCTCCCTTCCCGTGGGGAAGTTACAGTGAGGGCAAGTACGGGCAAGATCTCGTTGAAATCAGACATGACTTAATCCAGGAAAGTAGCCGGCTGAGTGTTCACCTGCACTACTTGTAGTCCGCCTCGACAGGCTCGGACAACCTGTAATAACTGACAGTTCAGACGAACGGTAACCGTCTCCCCATCCCTTCCCTCGTGCTTTCAACCCCCTCAGTCAACGGCTACATCTCCTTGCGCCGCAGCCTACATATCCGCCAGAATCCCCCGGCTTGTGCACCTTGTCCGCCACGGCTAACGTGAGTCCTGTCGCTGCCCATCAGCGATCGGGTTTAGTCGCTCGGAGGTGATAAGAAGGTGCATTGCACTCCATACGGTCAGGTAATCCCTATCCTTGCTCGTTATGGTGGCTGTGCGCAGGGCGCCCTCGGGCGCGCCGGTTTTTCTTGTCTCCTCCCGGTCGACTAACCTGCGTACAGCCGCCACCCCTTCGTTTAGTCGCGAATTGGTGGCAGCCCCACTACAGGAACAAGAATATGTTCAAAGCCACACCGAATCCCCCCGAAACCGACCCCGTTTCCCCCTACGCCTCCCTCGACTCGAAAGAGCTCCACGCCGCCGCGCACCGTGCGCTCAATCATTACCTGGTGCTGCCCGAGACCAAGGCGTTGTTAGCCGACCGGCGCCCCGGCTGCATTTTCGTCATTGCCCCCGACGTCGACTCTGAAACCCTGCTGGCCCATACCAGCGAAACCCTCGCCTCGGCCAACGTCATGGCCAGCGATCTGGCATTCGACCTCGACGGCCCCAAGCGCAATACCGCACTGGCGATTCAGCAGATGATTTCCCTGGCCGAATTGGCGGTGAATCGCGCACTGGATCACCTTGATCCACCTGAAACGGAGTAATTGCCAGAGGTTGGGCAAAGATCGCAGCCTTCGGCAGCTCCTACGCGGGACACATCATCCGGCGTAGGAACTGGCGCAGCCTGCGATCTTTTGATTTGCGGTAGGGCTTAACGGCAAAAGATCGCAGCCTATACCGTGTAGGAGCTGCCGCAGGCTGCGATCTTTTGATCTTCCGATTTGCGGGTAGGGCTTACGCCGAAGCCGGCAGCGGATAAAAGCTGAAGTACTGTCGCAAAGCGCTCACCAGTTGCCCGTATTCGGGCGGTGCGCGTTGCACCTCGAAACCGGCGTCGTAATGGTGGGGGGTGGCGTCTTCATGGCACCACAGGCAACAGGCGCGCAGGTCGATCACCTGCAAAATACCCTCGCTGGTGGGGATTTTCAGGCGCAGCTCAAACGCTGCGCCGATCATCATCGGCAACGGGCAGATGAGCATCAGGCTGTCTTCGGAGACATTGCCGATAAAGCCAATGGGTTTGTCGGTGACGCTGTTGAACACTCTCAGAAAATACGGCAATTGATGCCGCTCGATTCGGCGGTCAGTGAACATGCTGAGTATCGCTATGGAAAGGCCCTTAAGCAGAGCCGCACTACTACTTCGCAACGGACCTGTGGCAGGTGCGCTGTCCCCGATCACGGTGCGAACGTCACTGTTGCGCGCTCGCTTTACCGCTGCCGTTCACGGGTGTTACCGCGTTTAGGTTGAACATTCCAAAACGCGCTAATCGAAGATTAGCTCAAGGCTGGCGCGCACACACTAATGCCCGTCAGTTAAGCGAAATGCACAGCACTTCGACGTAAACCGCAGATGTTTGGCGCGTGCAGAATCGCCAGGATCGCAGCCTGCGGCAGCTCCTACGCAGAGTAGCCGAAGCCGTACACAAATCCGTAGGAGCTGCCGAAGGCTGCGATCTTTTGGAAGCACTGATTACATATTACAAAGGCGCGGGCATGCTTTTGGCGCTGCTGCGCGGCGGGTACCAACCCAGCGACTGCAAGGTTTGCAGCCGCGCGCGGGCACGGTAGGCGTATTCGTTGTCCGGGTACTGGGCAATGATGAACTGATAGGTCTCGGCTGCATCGACGTACAACTTCTGGCGTTCCAGGCACTGGCCGCGCAGCATTGACACTTCCGGCTGTATATAGCGCCGCGCCCGACTGTCGCGGTCGACCTGGGACAATTCGAGCATCGCGTCTTCGCAGTTACCGCGATCATAGGCGCGGTAGGCGTTGTTCAAATGATGGTCCATCGACCAACGGGTGCAGCCCACGGCACTGAGGGCAAGGGCAGCAATGAGCACGAATCGCATGAGGGTTCTCCTGTCTTGAGCTCTGTATCGACCCGTTGACGAAAATCTTCAGGAGGCTTCGAATCAAAGTTGTACGGTTCAATAAAGAAAGCAATAAGTAGTGCAAACGAACAATGACTACAGCTTCGGACCATAGTAGCCTCACTCAGCGCTTGAACTCAGGAGTCTCTGCATGACCGTCCGTCGTACCAAAATCGTCGCTACCCTTGGCCCGGCCAGTAACTCGCCGGAAGTTCTCGAACAGCTGATTCTGGCTGGCCTGGACGTCGCCCGCTTGAACTTCTCCCACGGCACCCCCGACGAGCACAAGGCTCGCGCCAAGCTGGTGCGTGAACTTGCTGCCAAGCACGGCCGCTTCGTTGCCCTGCTGGGTGACCTGCAAGGCCCGAAAATCCGTATCGCCAAGTTCGCCAACAAGCGCATCGAGCTGAAGATCGGTGATCAATTCACCTTCTCCACCAGCCATCCGCTGACCGAAGGCAATCAGCAAGTGGTCGGCATCGACTACCCGGATCTGGTCAAGGATTGCGGCGTGGGCGACGAGCTGCTGCTCGACGACGGCCGCGTGGTGATGCGCGTTGATACCGCCACCGCCACCGAACTGCATTGCACCGTGACCATCGGCGGCCCGTTGTCGGACCACAAAGGTATCAACCGTCGCGGTGGCGGCCTGACGGCACCGGCCCTGACTGAAAAAGACAAGGCCGACATCAAGCTCGCCGCTGAAATGGAAGTCGACTACCTCGCGGTGTCCTTCCCGCGTGACGCCGCCGACATGGAATACGCCCGCAAACTGCGCGACGAGGCCGGCGGTACTGCCTGGCTGGTGGCGAAGATCGAACGTGCTGAAGCCGTAGCGGATGACGAAACCCTCGACGGCCTGATCAAGGCTTCTGACGCCGTGATGGTCGCCCGTGGTGACCTTGGTGTGGAAATCGGCGACGCCGAGCTGGTGGGTATTCAGAAGAAGATCATCCTGCACGCACGCCGCCACAACAAAGCGGTGATCGTGGCGACCCAGATGATGGAGTCGATGATCCAGAACCCGATGCCGACCCGCGCTGAAGTGTCCGACGTGGCCAACGCCGTGCTCGACTACACCGACGCGGTGATGCTCTCGGCAGAAAGCGCCGCCGGCCAGTACCCGCTCGAAGCGGTCGAGGCCATGGCGCGGATTTGCATCGGCGCTGAAAAGCACCCGACCAGCAAAACCTCCAGCCACCGCATCGGTAAAGTGTTCGAAAGCTGCGACCAGAGCATCGCGCTGGCGGCCATGTACACCGCCAACCACTTCCCGGGTGTGAAGGCGATCATCGCTTTGACCGAAAGTGGCTACACGCCGTTGATCATGTCGCGCATTCGTTCCTCGGTGCCGATCTACGCGTTCTCCCCGCACCGCGAAACCCAGGCCCGTGCGGCGATGTTCCGCGGCGTCTACACCGTACCGTTCGACCCGGCATCGTTGCCGCCTGAGCAAGTCAGCCAGGCCGCGATCGACGAGTTGCTCAAACTCGGCGTGGTCGAGAAAGGCGACTGGGTCATCCTGACCAAGGGCGACAGCTACCACACCATCGGCGGCACCAACGGCATGAAGATCCTGCACGTTGGCGACAAGATGGTCTGAGTTCCGGATCGCTGAAACGCAAAAGCCCCGTCATGTGAATGACGGGGCTTTTTTCGTTTTAAACCAGTCAGATAGGTGATTTCACCGATTTACACCTGTCAGATCTGACAGTAGACAGTTCTTCTGCCCTGCCCCTTTAATCGTTCTCGTCCTACTGCTATCGCTGTTATCAAGGCTTTCTCACGCTTGGCTGTTACGGCTCGTCATTGGCAGCCCTCGACGGATAACTCACTCCAATTAAAGGAATAGAACGATGAGCCAATACACAGCACTGACCGCTCGCGCTGCCGGTGATCTCGACCCGGAATTCGGTAAAGAAAGACGGTAAGGTGATTCTGCGCTTTCCCAATGCCAGAGATACTTTAGGCGAATGTATTGCCGAAGGTCCCGACGGCAGGATCTACGTCGGTGGCGGTGTCGACTCCGAAGGCGATGACTCCATCCACAAGTTAGGTATTGCCTGCCTGCACAAAGACGGCACTTTAGATACAGCGTTCGGCAAGGATGGATACGTAGTCGTGCGTTTTGAACCCATGCAGGACACTCATCTGCATCAGATTCATTTTCTGGAGATCAATGGTCAAGCAAGAATCCTGCTGAGCGGTGTCGATATGAAAAAAGGTGAGAATGTATTGGCTCGCCTTCATGCCGATGGGCGTCCGGATACAGACTTTGGCGTCGGGGGCCGACTCACCGTCAGACTCCCTTCAAACCTTGCCGGCAGCCTTGGACTGGGTGCTGCGCAGGTAACGACGACTGGCGTCGGCAACGCAGGCCCTTGTGCGCTGGCCGATGGAAAAATCTATGTCGTCACGGAGGTTTACATGCCGATATGGATTGCCACGGTTGCCGTGCTGATCAGGCTCAACGATGACGGTTCGTTTGATAAAAGCTTCAATAACACCGGTTATGTCGCCGTTACCAATCAACACTGGGGCAATAGCACCATCAAGGATGTTCTGGTGCAGAACGGAAAAATCACCGTGTGCGGAACACTGAAGGGTAGTGGCATGGTCGCTCGCCTCAATGAGGATGGCAGCTTCGACACCTCTTTCGGTAAAAACGGCTTCGCGATCACCGAACTTAGTTTCGAGTTCATGGCGTTGTCTGCTCTTCCCGAAGGGCAGGTAATTGTCGCGGGTTGGAGCCACTCTCATTTCCCTCGTCGTGGCGTGCTGGCCTGCTTTGCAAACGATGGCCAACTAGACCCAGGGTTCAATGACGGGGAGATCCTGATTCAAGCCTTTGAAGAAGAAAACAGTCTGATGTTTTTCGGTGTAGGCGTATCGGAAGGGAAAATCACCGCCTCGGGCAGATGGTTGCCAAAAACTGGCACTCCTGGGTTCGGTGTCGCACGTTACCTGAGTGACGGAACACTGGACCGGGATTTCGGACACAGTACCGGTTGGGTCCACATCATCTTTGAAGATGCATATGCCATTGCCAATGCCATGAGTCTTCAAGAGAACGGGAAGATCCTCGTCGTAGGTAACGACGGTCCGTTCAGTAAGGCAGCCGTCGTCGCCCGCTTCCTGAACGTCGCACAGGGATAGGCGCCCCTCAAAGGCACCCTTCGCCTGCCGGAGGGTGCCTTTCTAGCGACGGACAAATGCCGACAATGCCGCAATCGCTTCCGGCGAACGCAGCCGTTGAGTGAACAGGTTGCCCTCCTCCTCAATAACCTTGCGCAGTTGCTCGCGGTCCGGGGCTTTCATCAGTTGTTTACTGATGCGCACCGCTTCCGGTGCCAGTGCTTCAAAGCGCTGCGCCATCTCTCGGGCCTTGGCCAGTGCGGCCTCGCCATTGGGCAACGCTTGGGTAGCGATGCCCCAGGCGGCGGCCTGTTCACCGTTGAAACCCGCACCCAGCAGCAACAGCTCGGCGGCTTTGGCCTGCCCGAGCAAGCGCGGCAGGATCAGGCTTGAACCAAACTCCGGGCACAGTCCCAGGTTGACGAACGGCATGCGCAACTTGGCATCCGCGCTGATGTACACCAGATCGCAATGCAGCAGCAAAGTCGTGCCGATCCCCACAGCGGCGCCGGCCACGGCGGCGATCACCGGTTTTCGGCATTCCAGCAGGCTGCGCATGAACTGGAACACCGGACTTGCGAGGTCGCTCGGCGGTTCTTCGAGGAAATCGGCGATGTCGTTACCGGCGGTAAAGCATTCGCTACTGCCGGTGATCAATATGGCGTTGATCTCAGGGTCGGCGTCGGCCTGTTGCAGGGCGTCCGCCAACTGGCTGTACATGGCGCGGGTCAGGGCGTTTTTCTTGTCCGGGCGGTTGAGGCGCAAGGTCAGCAGCCCGCGCTCACGTTCCAGCAGGATGGCGTTCGTCATGGTGAGTCTCGTGAAAGTGATTTCGCGTTCAACCGCGAGGCACGAATACATCGGCCAATAGTTGATTGCGCGGCAGCCCCGACAGATACAGGCGCCGGGCGAAGGCATCGACGCTCTCGGGTGACCCGCAGAGTAAAGCCAGGGTTTGCCGGGAAACAAGGCGCAATTGCGCCAAAGCCGCCGACAACTCAGCCGCCGTCAGCAACTCGACGCTAAGATTTGGACGGTGTGCGGCCAGCGCCGCCAAGGGTTTGGCCAGGTAATGCTCGCTGGCATCATGGGCCAGATGAATCACCCGGATGGGGCCCTGATGATCCTGACGCAGCGCTTCACGCAACACGCCGAACAATGGCCCCAACCCGGTGCCGGCCGCCAGCAGCCACAACGGCCGGGTTTGCCAATCGGGATCGTAATGCAATGCACCGCCACGCAATTCGCCCAGACGGATCGGGTCGCCGATGTTCAAACGGCGCGCCGCATCGCTGAATTCACCCGGCAAGCGGCAGTCGAGGTGAAACTCCAGAAAACGATCTTCCTGCGGCAGGCTGGCCAGCGAATACGGCCGCGCCACGTTCCCGGCCCACAGCACCAGATGCTGACCGGCCTGATAGCGCAAGGGGCGCTCAGGCCGCAAACGCAGGCGTAACACACTGGGACTCAACCAATCGGCAGCCTCGACAGTGGCCGGCAAACCGTCACGCAGTGGATCGAACACCGCCACCTGCAGGTCATCGACGACTTCACACTGACAGGCCAGGCGCCAACCTTGTTGACGCTGCTCGGCGCTCAGCGCATCGGGACGCCGGTCGCTCACCTCGCCTTTAAGACAATGCACCAGGCACGCATGGCAACTGCCGGCGCGGCAGCTGTAAGGCACATGCATGCCGTTCTGGTTCAAGGCATCGAGCAGGTTGCTGCCCGCCGCCACCGACCACTGCTGCTCGCCCACTCGCAACTCAGGCATCGACGTTTTCCCAGGCAGCGGCGCAGCGATTGCGACCGTCGCGCTTGGCGCGGTATAGCGCCTGATCGGCACGCTGCAAGGCGTCATCCAGGTTGTCACCCGGTTCAAGCAAGGTCATGCCGGCGGACAAACTCAGGTCGCGCACATTCAGGCCGATCAACTCGACTTCGGTAAAGGCAATGCGCAGCCGCTCGCAACAGGAGGTCAGGCGCTCGGGGTCACAATCGGGTAGCAACAACACAAACTCCTCGCCGCCATAACGCGCCAGTACATCGTCTTCACGCAGGCAGGCCGTGGCGACGGCGGCGAACGCCTGCAACACTTGATCGCCGGCCGCGTGACCATGCCGATCGTTGATGCGTTTGAAATGGTCGAGGTCAACCAGCGCCAGGCCATGCACCACACCCTCTTCCATGCTGTGCAGTTCGCGCGAGGCCAGGCGTAGAAAATGCCGGCGGTTGAACAACCCGGTGAGTTCGTCGGTGGCCACCAGGTCTTCAAGTTGGCGCATCATCCCGCGCAACGTGTCCTGATGCGCCTGCAAGGCAAACCGCCGCTGGCGCATGCGCTGCCGCGAAGTCTGAACGTAGTTGGCATACAGCGCCAGCCAGACCAGCACGATGAACAACACGCAGACTTGCAGCGCCGCCAGCGCAGGGTCGGCCAGTTCGAAGTGATAGCCTTCCCAGAGATTGACGCTCGCAAAGCTGATAAAAACCAATACCGCACATCGGACAAACGCCCGGCGCGGCAGATGGAACAGGCCGAATAACAGGATCAATAGGTAAAACACCAGAAAGGCGCCACGGGCCGAGTCCAGATGAGCGATCAACCAGGTCTGCCAGCCAAGCCCCAGCAGCACCTGAACTTCAGTCAGACTGGGGTCGGCGAAACGCTGATTGCGCCCGGTGTAAAACACCGCGAACAACACCGACTGGCTGAGCATTACCAGCACTGTACCGATCAACGCACCGCGCACCGGCCCTTGATAATGTCCGCTGAGTATCGCCAGCCACAGCAGCAATAACGCCAGCGCATAGGTGCCCGTCGCCAGAATAAAGCGCTTGAGCAACAGACTCTGGATAGCGTTATGGGCCAATCGTTGACTCACCGTGCAAAGGGGGCTGATAAGAGTGTCCTACCCTAAAGGCCAGATGCCACTTTAGTGTTGCGTCCCAAAAATGACCATTCAATTTTGAGGTGATAAGCCACGCGTGATGCAATGTAGGCCAGGCAAACCTTTGTGGCGAGGGAGCTTGCTCCCGCTCGGCTGCGAAGCGGCCGTAAATCTGGCTGGCTGGGTGTACCTGACACTTGCAGGTGGGACGTTTTTGGCCTGCTGCGCAGTCCAGCGGGAGCAAGCTCCCTCGCCACAGAAAGCGTCTTTGCCAACATCTGAGCTGTGCTTGACCCTATGCGACTTTGGTTTGACTGCCGGCGGGTGTGCCCGGCTTCGAGGCGCGTTATACTGCCGCGCCTTTTTAGCGTCGCGCCAGCAACCCCGGCGTGCCTTGAAAGGTGTTTGCAGCCGACCGATGCACCCCAACTGCAAGCACCTTATTGAATGTTCCCGTCTTTTAGAGGAGCGCGACTCATGACCGTGATCAAGCAAGACGACCTGATTCAGAGCGTTGCCGACGCCCTGCAGTTCATTTCCTACTACCACCCCGTGGATTTCATCCAGGCGATGCACGAGGCCTACCTGCGTGAAGAGTCGCCGGCAGCCCGTGATTCGATGGCGCAGATCCTGATCAACTCGCGCATGTGCGCCACCGGCCACCGCCCGATCTGCCAGGACACCGGCATCGTCACCGTGTTCGTCCGCGTGGGCATGGACGTGCGCTGGGATGGCGCGACCATGGGCCTGGACGACATGATCAACGAAGGCGTGCGTCGCGCCTACAACCTGCCGGAAAACGTCCTGCGTGCTTCGATCCTCGCCGACCCGGCGGGCGCTCGCAAGAACACCAAGGACAACACCCCGGCCGTGATCCACTACTCGATCGTTCCGGGTAACACCGTGGAAGTCGACGTGGCAGCCAAGGGCGGCGGCTCCGAGAACAAGTCGAAAATGGCCATGCTCAACCCGTCCGACTCGATCGTGGACTGGGTGCTGAAAACCGTTCCGGAAATGGGCGCTGGCTGGTGCCCACCAGGCATGCTCGGCATCGGCATCGGCGGCACCGCCGAGAAAGCTGCGGTCATGGCCAAGGAAGTGTTGATGGAATCCATCGACATCCACGAGCTGAAAAAGCGCGGCCCATCCAACCGTATCGAAGAGATGCGTCTGGAGCTGTTCGAGAAGGTCAACCAACTGGGCATCGGCGCCCAGGGCCTGGGTGGCCTGACTACCGTGCTCGACGTGAAGATCATGGATTACCCGACCCACGCCGCTTCGTTGCCGGTGTGCATGATCCCCAACTGCGCCGCCACCCGTCACGCGCACTTCGTGCTCGACGGTTCCGGCCCGGCTTCGCTGGAAGCGCCACCGCTGGACGCCTACCCGGAAATCGTCTGGGAAGCCGGCCCTTCGGCTCGTCGCGTCAACCTCGACACCCTGACCCCGGAAGACGTGCAGAGCTGGAAGCCGGGCGAAACCGTCCTGCTGAACGGCAAGATGCTCACCGGTCGCGACGCCGCGCACAAGCGCATGGTCGAGATGCTGAACAAGGGTGAAACCCTGCCGGTGGACCTCAAGGGTCGCTTCATCTACTACGTCGGCCCGGTTGATCCGGTGCGTGAAGAAGTGGTTGGCCCGGCTGGCCCGACCACCGCGACGCGGATGGACAAATTCACTCGCCAGATCCTTGAGCAAACCGGCCTGCTGGGCATGATCGGCAAATCCGAGCGCGGCCCGACCGCGATCGAAGCGATCAAGGACCACAAGGCTGTTTACCTGATGGCAGTGGGCGGCGCGGCTTACCTGGTGGCGCAAGCCATCAAGAAATCCCGCGTGGTGGCTTTCGCCGAACTGGGCATGGAAGCGATCTACGAGTTCGACGTCAAAGACATGCCCGTGACCGTTGCGGTCGACAGCAAGGGCGAGTCGGTGCACATCACCGGCCCGGCCATCTGGCAGAAGAAAATCAGTGAAAGCCTGGCGGTAGAAGTGCAGTAAGCCTTTAACCGTTGGTAAAGAAAGCCGCACTATTTGCAAAAACAGTGCGGCTTTTTTTCGCCTGTCGTCCGAGGCGATACGCACGAATGGCGATAATAAACTCATCAATTAAGCTTATTTGTTCTAGAGAAACCCTTCCAACCTGTCAGGTATGACAGGTTACGCCGTGTGCCCAACTTGGTAGCGTGAGTCATCCACTCGCCAGGCTGGAACAGGATCAGTCCATGGAAGATCAAGCCTCCCAAAGCATTACCCCTCCTTCCATTGCCAAGAGTGCCGCGATTACCACCATCGGCAAAAGCTGGGGCGCCATTGGCACCAGCGGCAAGGCTTCTTTCGAGCTGCCGTTGCCGATCTCGCCGGGACGCGGCTTTGATCCGGCACTGGGGTTGAGTTACGACAGCCAGGCGGGCAATGGCCCGTTCGGCATCGGCTGGCGCTTGACCGTCAATGCCATTACTCGCCAGACCAGCAAAGGCGTGCCGCGCTACCTTGAAGA
Organism: Pseudomonas sp. NPDC087697; assembly: GCF_044743155.1. Lineage (NCBI taxonomy): Bacteria > Pseudomonadati > Pseudomonadota > Gammaproteobacteria > Pseudomonadales > Pseudomonadaceae > Pseudomonas > Pseudomonas sp. NPDC087697. The sequence goes on from NZ_JBIUVW010000004.1 coordinate 65,242, forward strand.
CGACGCCATCGTCGGGCCCAGCGGTGATGAGTGGATGCCCGAGCGCGACAAGGATGGGCACATCCAGTCGCGACCGGAAGATCACTACAACGACGAGCCCGTCGGCAAGCATATCGTGGTCCGTTATTGGCCTCGGGTCGAAAGCGCCTTCGATCTGATCGAGCTTTGGCAGCCGAGCACTCAACAGCCACCTTTTTGGCTGGTGCACGGGGCCGACGGCAGTGTGCACATTTACGGCAAGACCGAGGCTTCGCGACGGGCTGATCCGCACGACGGGTTACGGGTTGGGGTCTGGCTGTTGCTCGAAAGCATGAACGCCCATGGCGAACACATCGCCTACGAGTACAAGCCCGAAGACCCGCTCGATGATCAACCCCACGATTACCGTGCTCAGTGCTATCTGCGGCGGGTGTGTTACGGCAATTTCAGCGCCAGCGAGCATCTGTATGCCTGGACCGTGGACAACCCGGCCGCGCTGGAATGGCACTTTCATCTGCTGTTCGACTACGGCGAACGCACGCTCGACTGGAGTGAAAAACCGGTTTACGGGGAACCGTTTCCACAACCTGACGATGACATCGGTGAGTGGCTGACTCGCCGCGACCCCTTCTTCTCCTATGGCTACGGCTTCGAGTTGAGCACCCGACGCCTGTGCCAGCAGATCTTGATGTTTCACCATTTCCCCACTGAACTGGGGCCAAATCCCGCGTTGGTCAAACGCCTGCTGCTGGAGTATCACCCGCAGCCGGCGTTCTATAGCCAGCTGTGCGCCGCGCACTATCAAGCCTATGACGCCAGTGGTGCGGTAGAACACATGCCGCCGATGGAATTCGACCACTCGCCATTCGAGATCAACACCCAATCCACGCCGTTCTTCCCCTTCGAACACATGCCCGGTATCCAGGACGGGCAACAGCATCATTGCCTCGACCTGTATGGCGAGGGTGTGCCGGGCTTCCTCTGCCAATACGACCAGAGCTGGTACTACCGTGAACCGCTGCGAGGGTCGAACCACCCTGATGAAATAAGCTACGGCCCGTGGCAGCTATTGCCGACCATTCCGGTCGCCGATGGCAGCAAACCGGTGAAGCAGTCGCTCAACGACCTGACCGGTGATGGCCGTTTCGACTGGATCTTTGCGCAACCGGCCTTCAGTGGTTTTTATGCGCTCAAGCCTGACCGGAGCTGGTCGCCGTTCAGCCTCTTCAGTGCCTTCCCATTGGAGTTTTTCAACGCCCTGGCGCAGTTCGGCGACCTGACGGGAAACGGCCTCAGCTCACTGGCACTGATTGGCCCCAAAAGCGTGCGTCTTTACGCCAACCTTCGCGAAGACGGCTTTGCGCCCGGGCAGGATGTACCCCACGAGCCCAACGACGACAGCCTGCCGTTGTTCAGCAATTCACGCAGCGAACTGGTGTTTCTGGGCCATATGCTCGGCAGCGATCTACCCGACCTGTGCCGCATTCGCCACGACGAGATCAAATGCTGGCCGAACCTGGGCTATGGGCGCTTTGGCAAAGGGTTCGTCATGGGCACGCTGCCCTTCGAGTACGGAAAGTTCGATGCCGCGCGGGGGCGAATAGCCGACCTCGATGGCAGCGGTGCCCCGTCGCTGATTTATCTGCATTCGGATCACTTCGATATCTACCTCAATCGCGGCGGCAACCGGCTTGAACAGACACCGATCAGCGTGGCCTGGCCCGAGGGCGTGCGCTACGACACCCTGAGCCAGGTCAACTTCGTCGACTTGCAAGGGCTCGGCTGCGCCAGTTTGATCCTCACAATACCGCACCCATCGCCACGACACTGGCGTTACGATTTTGTCGATGCGCGGCCTTATGCGCTGGTCATGACCAATAACAACATGGGTTGCAGTGGAACCGTGCGCTATCGCAGCTCGGCACAAGAGTGGCTGGATGAAAAACGACAATGGCCGGATGCCGATAAACCGCCGCCCTGCTACCTGCCGTTCCCGGTTCAGGTAGTCAGCCAGCAGAGCCAGCTCGACGAGATTACCGGTAACTGCCTGAAGCAGTTCTTCAACTATTTCCATGGCTATTACGACAGCCATGACCGTGAGTTTCGTGGCTTTGGCCGGCTGCACCAGACCGACAGCGAAACCAGCCCGGAGGAAAGTGAGAGCGGCTTTACCGCGCCAATATTGACCCGTACCTGGTTCCATACCGGACGCCTGGTGGACGAGCCTTGCGAGGGATACTTCAATGGCGACCACCAGGCCCATCCGTTGGGTGACACGCTGATCAGTCGCTTCCACGAGAACGACGGTATTGATGAACTCATCGAACCCACCGACGAGGACACACTGCACGAAATCGCCCGAAGCCTGAGCGGTTCGGTGTTGCGCGCGGAAGTCTTCGGGCTACAGAAAGACCGCGCAGCGGCCATTCCCTATTCGGTGGAGCAGTCACGTTATCTGGTGCGTGAACTGCGGCCCATGGCCCCGCATCATCCCCATGCGATCGTCTTGCCATTGCTGCTCGAAAAGATCAGCTACCAATACGAACGCCATGCCGATGATCCGCTGTGTCGGCATGAAATCACCCTGCGACGGGACCGTTTCGGCACGCCTGTTCAAACGTTGACCGTCAGCTATGCACGGCGCAAAACCGAACGGGACGAACCGCCCTTTACCGATCCCGATGAGGCTCAATGGTGGCTGGATGCCCACGATGACGCTCAACAGCGTTATTACCTGAGCGAATCACGCGCTGAGCTCATTCACCTGGACGGGTTTCAAGATTGGCGACTGGGTCTGCCGTGGCGCCAACGCCTCAATGTGTTGGAGCTGCCCATAGGATCGCTGCCTACGGGACTCAAACCCGAAGAGGTTTCTTATGAATGTTTGAGCCGATCCCATATGTGGGAGGAATGGAAAGCGTTGCGGCTGTTGAGCCAGTTGTCGCGACAAAGCTATCTGTCTACCGACGGCAGCCTGTTGCCTGACGGCAGCGCCCATTTCCAGGCATTGGCTGGCCCTCTGGAGCTGGCGGCGCTGGACAAGACGGCGTTGACGGCCTACGACAGCTTGCCCCCACCGTTCGACATCCGGGCGGAACTGAAGAAAATCGGCTTCCTGCCCATGAAGCTGTTTCTCGATAAAGACGCCGAAGAGGACAAGCAGGAAAACCTGTGGTCGGGACTGAACGGTTTTTCCCGTTACGCCGATCTCGACGGTTTCTACAAGGTGCTGCAATTCAATGCGACCGCCAGTCACGGGGTGACTCACGTCAGCCATGACGACTACCACCTGCTGACATCCCGCGTCGAACTGCCGGATGGCTGCACAACCCGCGCCGAATACGACTATCACGCACTCCAGCCCAAACGCGTCATTGATGCCAATGACAATCGTCAGGAGGCTCTCTACGAACCCTCCGGGCAACCGCTGGCAACGAGTTTCTTTGGCTCTGAAAATGGCGCGGACGTCGGTTTCGATCCCCTCGATCAACATCAGCGCCCTGAAGACGCCAGCCCTGGCGCAGCCATCCAGAACCCGAAAGAAGCACTGCAAAGAGCGGCCAGTGTATTACGCAAGGATTTGCACAGCTGGATGGGCGTGCTGCCCGATTCGGCTCACGTAGACCCTGATCAGTTGGCCCAGTGGATCGCACAGAGCTACATTCTGCCGTCCCTGCACATTCGCGCCGGCGCGCGCGCGCGTCTTGCCCGGCTCAAGGCCCGAACAGCGGCCGAACAGGCACTGCTGGAACTGATCCGCAGCACTCCCCGTGAACCCGTGCACAGTCTGGTGCTGACTGCCGATGACTATCCGGACGCCGAAACGGGTCAGCAGATCCAGATGCTACTGACCTGCGTCGATGGCTTTGGCCGCCCCCTGCAAACCAAGCAATTGGTTGAGCCGGGAATGGCCTGGGTCGTCAATGCGCAAGGCGAACTGGAGCTCGACCCGCAAACCGGCGAACCGCAGGAGTGTCATGCCGACCCGCGCTGGCGTGTCAGCGAGCGGGTGGAATACAACAACAAGGGCTTGGCCGTGCGGGTCTACCGCCCCTACTTTGCCGACGCCCATCGTTACATCAACGACGCATCGTTTCGCGAGGTCGGCTACCACGACCAACAGTTTTATGACCCGTTGGGCCGGCCGGTCAAAGTCATCAGTGCCAAAGGCTATGTGTCTCGCCAGGCCTACAGCCCTTGGTATCAGACCAGCGAGGACTTCAACGACACCCATGAACCTGAAGCCGATAAACGCCAGGACCGGAACACGCCATGAGCCTTCAGGTGCATCGCCATACACCGACCCTGAAGGTCAACGACAGCCGTGGCTTGCCCGTTCGGCAGGTCGAATACCTGCGCAAGAAAGTTGGTACGACAGCTCAGACCCTGGTCACCCGGCAAATCCATGACGCTGATGGCCGGTTGATCGCGCAATGGGACCCGCGGCTGTTCGGCAACGCCCCCAGACCTAACCTGGCCACAGTCTATCGGCTGTCAGGCGAAGCGCTCAGGGTCGACAGTGTCGATTCCGGTCGGCGTCTGAGTCTGGCCGGACTGGCCGGTGAAGTCCTGCAACGCTGGGATCAGCGCGCCAATCACTGGCGAACCACCTACGACAATCAATTGCGCGTGATAGCCGTTGAGGAAAACGCTCAACCGAACGTCGAAACCTTTACCTACGCCGACGCCTCTGCCGACCCCAAGTACAATCGACGCGGCCAGATGCTCGAGCAGATCGATCGCGCAGGTGTGTTGAGTTTCAGTGGCTTCAGCCTGCATGGTCAGACGCTGAGTGAAACCCGCACCTTTCCCGACAACAATCACTACACCAGCAGCCGACACTACAGCGCCAACGGCGCGCTGCTGACCCAGACCGATGCCGCCGGCCATCGGCAGCACACGCGCTACGACATTGCCGGGCAACTCAAGCAGGTCAGGCTTCAACTCGACGCCGACAGCCCACGTCAAGATATCCTCAGCGATACGCAGTACAACGCTGCCGGCCAGATCGTCGAACAGCGCGCCGGCAACGGCGTGATCAGCACCTGGGGCTACGACCCCATCGACGGCCGACTGCATACGCTCAAAGCCGGAAAGCCTGGCAAACCGCTGTGCCAAAACCTCGAATACGTCCATGACCGCGTGGGTAACGTGCTGCGCATCGAGGACCACACGCTGAGCACGGTGTTCTTCGCCAACCAGCGCGTCGACAGTCATCGCGAGTTTGCCTATGACTCGCTGTACCGGCTGACGTGGGCGAGCGGTTTCGAGGCTGAGAAACCCAATCTTCAGCCGGGCTTGCCAGACTTGATCACACCCATCGACCCTGGTCGCCGCTTCAACTACACCGAGCACTACGACTACGATCAGGGCAACAACCTGACGACATTGTGTCACCGCCGTGACGGCAACAACTTCACTCGCCAAATGCGCATCGATGAACACAGCAACCGTGGCGTGCGCTGGGAAGAAGATGATCCGGAGCCGATTTTCGATGAGCGCTTCGACCCCCACGGCAACCAGTTATTACTGCAACGCGGTCAGCCCCTGAGCTGGAATCCCCGTGACCAACTGGCCAAAGTGACCTTACTCGAACACAGCAACGGCCTGCCCGACGATGAAGAAACCTACCTCTACAGCCAGGGCATGCGGGTCTACAAACATCACGTGTGGCATACCCCATCCGCTAACCACTTCCATGACGTGTGCTATCTGCCAGGACTGGAAATCCGCACCCGCAGCGACGGCCAGCAATTGCACGTCATCACCCTGTCGACCGGCGTGGGCAGTGTCCGTTGCCTGCACTGGGTCACTGGAAAACCCGCCGACATCGAGCCTGATCAACTGCGTTACCACCTCGGTGATCATCTGGGTTCCATCGCTCTGGAGCTGGATCGCGACGGCGCAGTGATCAGCCTGGAGTTCTATTACGCCTACGGCGGCACCTGTTGGTGCGCGGGGCGCTCGGCGGTAGAGGCCGATTACAAGACCCTCCGTTATTCAGGCAAGGAAATGGATGTCAGTGGGCTCTATTACTATGGCGCCCGGTATTACGCGCCGTGGTTGCAGCGCTGGGTCAGCGCCGATCCGGGAGGGGATGTGGATGGGCTGAATCTGTATGCGATGGTGGGGAACAATCCGCTGTTGTATGTGGACAAGACCGGAGGCCAAAAAGAAGAAGCCTATATCTATAGCTATTCAATGTTCATATCGACCCTCGCCGCAGACGCCGAGCAGACACTTGGGCAAATCGACAACATCATCAATCAATCCGGCATCGGGAAAGCGTTACTGAAAAACACCGTCGGCGAAGGAATAAGCGCTGCTGCCGGTTTTTTTGGTGGTTTTTACGGCAGTGAAGCTGTGGGAGCGCTCCTGCCTAATGCCGGTGTGAACATCGATCCCTTTGCCGTTGGTTTTATTGGCGGTAACGCAGGCGGTGATCTGGCGGGGGACTCACTGGCACCGATCGCTTCACCCTTCAGACTGGTCGGGCCACTGATACCGCAGACCTCATCAATGACCATTGATGAAATTGACCGCAGGGCCGGCCTCGCCGTAAGCAGCGACTCAAGTATTTCGATTGAAAGTGGAGTCTCGTTTTTTTTCAACAGAGTGGTGGGTTCGGTGGTTCCTGGCGTCAGCGCGATGCTGGCACTCGGGTCCAGGGTTCAAGAAGCCGAAGACATCAAGAACGGACTGGACCCCGTTAAAATCGACAAGATCGAAAACATGCTCATCGACTGGAAAACAACGGTCAAACAACGGTCAAACAACGCGGGGCCACTGCTGAAGCAGGATTTGACGCATTGAAAACCGATGCCATCAATCCCGCTGACGTATTACCCAATGTGAACTACATGACGCCCAAAAGCATGCTTGAGCCGATTCACCGGGCCACCTTGCAGCAACAAACCAGAACCGTCCTGGATTTGATAGACCGCTCCGAAAAGGGCATGGCCTATTACAAGGAGATGAGAACGACCGACAATCAATTTTTGCTCAAGCAAGCGCGTACGGCCCGGCAGCGCTGATCGGTAAAGCCGATCGGCAGACTCTGCCGGGAGTGTGCCGCGTGCCATTGATCTGGCGCCGAATTCCGGTAGCGCTCCATGCTATGGTGCCCGTCCTTATTCCTGCCTGTTTCCTACAGCATGCTGCCGACTTCTCGTACCCTGCGTTTTTCGCTGTATACCCTGCTGATCCTCGCAGGCGCAGCCTTGGCTGCCAGTGTTGCCATACGCCACGCCGAACGCCAGGCCCAAATTGAAGACGCCGCCCGCGCCAATCAGCAACTGGCGCTGTACGCCAATTCCCTGCACACCCTGATCGAACGCTACCGCACCCTGCCCGCCGTGCTCGCATTGGACCCGGAACTGCGCTCGGCGCTCGATGGCCCGGTGAGCCCGGAGCAGCAAGACGCGCTGAACCGCAAACTGGAGAAGATCAACGGTGCGGCCCAGTCGTCCACCCTGGAACTGCTGGATCACACCGGCCTGGCCGTGGCCGCTAGCAATTGGCGCTTGCCCAGCAGTTACGTTGGCCACAATTACGGCTTTCGCCCCTACTTCAGCCAAACCCGCAGCCAAGGCTCCGGGCGCTTTTACGCGGTGGGCGTGACCAGCGGGATTCCCGGCTATTTTCTGTCGAGTGCGGTGACCGGTGACAACGGCGAGTTTCTCGGCGCCATGGTGGTGAAGCTCGAGTTTCCGGAGCTGGAGCGCGAATGGCGTCAGGGCAGCGACACCCTGCTGGTCAGCGATGCGCGAGGCATTGTGTTTATTGCCAACCAGCCGGGGTGGCGCTATCGGCTGTTGGGCACGCTGTCGGACACTGATCGCGCCGAGCTTAAAACCACGCGCCAATACGACAAGCAACCGCTGACCCCGCTCGACCATCAACCGATTCGGCACTTTGACGAGAACAGTTATCTGGCCCGCGTCGACGGTCCAGACGGTGCGGCCGATTACCTGTGGGAATCGCTGCCCCTGAGCGCCGAAGGCTGGACCCTGCACCTGTTGCGGCGCCCGCAGGTGGCCTTCGAAGATTTGCGTAACGCCGGGCTGGCCGCCGCCGGGGTGTGGCTGACACTGGTGTTCTTGCTGCTGTTCCTCAGCCAACGCTGGCGTCTGGCCAAGCTACGTCAGCGCAGTCGCGAAGAGCTCGAACGCTTGGTCGAGGAACGCACTCGCGATCTGCGCACCGCGCAGGACGGTCTGGTGCAATCAGCCAAACTCGCGGCGCTGGGGCAGATGTCGGCAGCCCTGGCCCATGAAATAAACCAGCCACTTACCGCCCAGCGCATGCAGCTCGCAACCTTGCGCCTGTTGCTCGATCACGGTCGGGTCGACGACGCTTATAAAGCGCTGAAGCCGGTGGATGAGATGCTGACGCGCATGGCAGCCCTCACCGGTCACCTCAAGACGTTCGCCCGCAAAAGTCCCAGCGGTTTGCGCGAGCGTCTGGACCTGGCGGCAGTGGTCGATCAATCTCTGCAGTTGCTCGACACTCGGCTGCGCGATGAACAGATCGACTGCGTATTGCACCTGAGTCGCCCGGCCTGGGTTCGCGGCGATGCGATTCGCCTGGAACAGGTGCTGATCAATCTGCTGCGCAACGCCCTCGATGCGATGCGTGACAAACCGCTCAAGCGCCTGGAGATCCGCCTTGAAGCCGATGAACAGTTGTGGCGCCTGACGGTCGCCGACAGCGGCGGCGGTATTGCGCCGCAGGACCTGCCGAATGTCTTCGATCCGTTCTTCACCACCAAACCGGTGGGTGATGGCCTGGGCCTTGGGCTGGCGGTTTCGTTCGCCATCGTGCATGAACTCGGCGGCCGCCTGAGTGCCGAGAACCAGGACGACGGCGCAGTCTTCACCCTCACTTTGCCCATCGATCTGGAGGCACACATTCAATGTTGAACGCGGTGATGGTGGTCGATGACGAACGCAGTATTCGCGATGCCGTCGAACAATGGCTGAGCCTCTCGGGGTTCGAGGTGCAGCTGTTCAGCCGCGCCGATGAATGCCTGGCGCAACTGCCGGCGAATTTTCCCGGGGTGATCCTCAGCGATGTGCGCATGCCCGGTATGACCGGCCTGGAACTCCTGGCTCGGCTGCAACAGCTGGACGCGGACTTGCCGGTGATTCTGCTGACCGGTCACGGCGATGTGCCGATGGCCGTCGAAGCGATGCGCGATGGCGCTTACGACTTCCTCGAAAAACCCTTCAGCCCCGAGACCTTGCTCAGCAGCCTGCGCCGGGCGCTGGACAAACGTCGACTGGTGCTGGAAAACCGCGCCCTGCACGAACAGGCCGATAACCGCAGCAAACTCGACGCCAGTCTGCTTGGCGTCTCCCGTGGTTTGCAGACCCTGCGCCGGCAGGTGCTGGACCTCGCGGCGCTACCGGTGAACGTGCTGATCCGTGGTGAAACCGGCAGCGGCAAAGAGCTGGTCGCCCGTTGCCTGCATGATTTTGGTCCGCGTGCCGACAAGCCGTTCGTGGCGTTGAACTGTGCGGCGATCCCCGAGCAGTTGTTCGAAGCCGAGCTGTTCGGTCATGAAAGCGGCGCCTTCACCGGCGCTCAGGGCAAGCGCATCGGCAAGCTTGAATACGCCGATGGCGGCACCTTGTTCCTCGATGAAATCGAAAGCATGCCGCTGGCTCAACAGGTCAAATTGCTGCGGGTGTTGCAGGAGCAAAAGCTCGAACGGCTGGGCTCCAACCTGAGTATTCACGTGGACCTGCGGATCATCGCCGCGACCAAACCCGACCTGCTGGACGAAGCCCGCGCCGGGCGTTTTCGCGAAGACCTGGCGTATCGGCTGAATGTCGCGGAGCTGCGCTTGCCGCCGTTGCGCGAACGGCGTGAGGACATTCCGTTGCTGTTCGAGCATTTCGCACAAGCCGCCGCGCAACGGCTGGGACGCAGCTTTCCACCACTGAGTGGTCCGCAGTTGAGTCGGTTGCTGAGCCACGACTGGCCGGGCAACGTGCGCGAATTGGCCAACGTCGCCGAGCGCCAGGTGCTGGGCCTGGGGGAACCGGAACCGGTCGGCATCGAACCCGGCCAATCCCTCGCCGCCCAGCAGGAAGCCTTCGAAGCGCACTGCCTGCGGGCCGCGCTGACCCGGCACAAAGGCGACATCAAAGCCGTGCTGGAAGAACTGCAACTGCCGCGCCGAACCTTCAATGAAAAGATGCAGCGGCATGGCCTGACCCGAGAGATGTTTCTGCGAGAAAGCTGATTTTTTGTAGTGTCAGCACGGGCCTCATCGCGAGCAAGCTCGCTCCCACAGTAGATTTTCGGTGTGTGCACTATTTGTGCTTCACATAGGACCAATGTGGGAGCGAGCTTGCTCGCGATGAGGCCAGTACAGACAACGCAAATTAATGAACTGAATAAGCGGATTTTCGCTCACACCCATTTCCAAATAAGCGGATTTCCGCTCACCAAAACCTGCCACCCCCTCTAAACCGGCCCTCTCCCAACTGGCACAGCTCCTGCTATAGCCCACGCAGGCTGCGTTTACGCGCGCTCCACAAAAACAATTAAATGAAGGATCCGTCATGGATAACTCGCAAACCCTGCCTCTTGGGTCGGCAGCTGTGCCTGCCAAAGAAAAGACCACCGCCAGCCGCATCAAATCGATCTTCAGCGGCTCTGTCGGCAACATGGTCGAGTGGTACGACTGGTACGTCTACGCCGCCTTCTCGCTGTATTTCGCCAAAGCCTTTTTCCCTAAAGGCGACACCACCGCCCAACTGCTGAACACCGCCGCGATTTTCGCCGTGGGCTTCCTGATGCGCCCGATTGGTGGCTGGCTGATGGGCCTGTATGCCGACCGCGCCGGCCGTAAAGCGGCATTGATGGCTTCGGTGTATCTGATGTGCTTTGGCTCGCTGGTCATCGCGTTGAGCCCGGGTTATGAAACCATCGGCGTCGGCGCACCGATCCTGTTGGTATTCGCCCGCTTGCTGCAGGGCTTGTCGGTGGGTGGCGAGTACGGCACCTCGGCGACTTACCTGAGCGAGATGGCGACCAAGGAACGTCGCGGCTTCTTCTCCAGCTTCCAATACGTCACGCTGATCTCCGGCCAGCTCATCGCGCTGGGCGTGCTGATCGTTCTGCAGCAAACCCTGACCACCGAACAGCTGTACGACTGGGGCTGGCGCATTCCGTTTGCCATCGGCGCGCTGTGTGCCGTCGTCGCGTTGTACCTGCGTCGCGGGATGGAAGAAACCGAGTCGTTCACCAAGAAAGAAAAGTCCAAAGAAAGCGCGATGCGCACCCTGCTGCGTCATCCCAAGGAACTGATGACCGTGGTCGGCCTGACCATGGGCGGCACCCTGGCCTTCTACACCTACACCACCTACATGCAGAAGTACCTGGTGAACACGGTCGGCATGAGCATCTCCGACTCCACCACTATTTCGGCGGCCACGCTGTTCCTGTTCATGTGCCTGCAACCAATCATCGGCGGCTTGTCGGATAAAGTCGGACGGCGGCCGATCCTGATTGCCTTCGGCGTTCTGGGCACCCTGTTCACTGTGCCGATCCTCACCACACTGCACACCATCCAGACCTGGTGGGGCGCGTTCTTCCTGATCATGGCGGCGCTGATCATCGTCAGCGGCTACACCTCGATCAACGCGGTGGTCAAAGCCGAACTGTTCCCAACCGAAATCCGCGCACTGGGCGTAGGCCTGCCGTATGCACTGACCGTGTCGATCTTCGGCGGTACCGCTGAATACATCGCCCTGTGGTTCAAGAGCATCGGCATGGAAACCGGTTACTACTGGTATGTCACGGCCTGCATTGCGGTGTCGTTGCTGGTGTACGTAACCATGAAAGACACCCGCAAACACTCGCGGATCGAGACTGACTGACCGCGTTTGGCAGTCACTGCAACGGTGACTGCCATGGCCCCATCGCGAGCAAGCTCGCTCCCACACTGGATCTCCAGCGTTCACAAATTATGTGTTCACCGCAGATTAAATGTGGGAGCGAGCCTGCTCGCGATGGCTGCGACTCGGTTTGATTAATGATCGGTTAATGCCCAGTCGACATTCTGCTGCCATCTGAATCCATATCGACGTCTCGCACGTATACAGAATGCAGGCTTCCAAGCAGCGTCTGAAAATATTCTGCGACGGAACAAGCATCGATAAATCAGATTGATTTAAGCATTTATTTGCGCTTTTTAATCAAATTTACATGCGTAGTATGAACGCCATACCCAACGCACAACACGCAAACGAACCTGGAGTACACATCATGAAAACCCAACTGATCCTCGCTCTGACCCTCTCCGTACTGACCGCCAACACCTTCGCCGCCGACGGTTATGACCGCACCGGTTCTGCCGCTTTCACAACTGAACGTTCCGCCGCTGTTGCTGCTGATGGTTACGATCACACTGGCTCGGCCTCTTTCGCCGCCGATGGCTTCGATCGCACCGGCTCCGCCAAAGTCGCTGCTGACGGCTTCGATCGCACCGGCTCCGCCAAAGTCGCTGCTGACGGCTTCGATCGCACCGGCTCCGCCAAAGTCGCTGCTGACGGCTTTGATCACACCGGTACCGCTGGCGCTATCGCCGCTGATGGTTTTGACCGCACCGGTACTGCCGCCGCTATCAGCTAACACCTTGGGCAGACTTCACAGCCCGGCTTCGGCCGGGCTTAGTTGTTTCTGGGGGATAATAAATATCCGAGACCAACACGTCCCCTGTGGGAGCGAGCTTGCTCCCACAGGGGATCTCATTGTTTTGATGCACCATGACAACTGGAAATAAGCCACCAGCCCTTGCACTATGGCCTTCACCTTCCAAGTCTTGTATTCAGGAACCCATGCAATGCCCGATGACATCCACTACTACGAACCTGCCCTGGGCCATGGTCTGCCCCACGACCCGTTCAATGCCATCGTCGGTCCTCGGCCCATCGGCTGGATTTCCTCGCAAGACGCCGAAGGTCGGCTGAACCTGGCGCCGTACAGCTTTTTCAACGCGTTCAACTACATCCCGCCGATCATCGGGTTCTCAAGCGTTGGCCGTAAAGACAGCCTGAACAACATCGAACAAACCGGCGAATTCGCCTGGAACCTGGCCACCCGTCCGCTGGCCGAGCAGATGAACCAGAGCTGCGCGATGGTCTCGGCCGACATCAACGAATTCGAACTGGCCGGGCTGACGCCAGCAGCGTCGAAAATCATTCAGGTGCCACGGGTCGCCGAAAGCCCGGTGTCCTTCGAATGCAAGGTTACGCAGATCATTCAGTTGCAACGCGCGAACAAGGAAGTGGTGCCGAGCTGGCTGATCCTCGGCGAAGTAGTCGCCGTGCATATCGCCAAGTGGCTGTTAAAGGATGGGGTGTACGACACTGCCGCGGCAGAACCGATTCTGCGCGGCGGTGGGCCGGCGGATTATTTCCAGCTGGGGCCTGAGGCCTTGTTCAAGATGTACCGCCCGGGGGCGACCAGGGCATAAGCGAAATTACTACCAGACCAGCTCGCCGTCTTCAGCGACGTCGGTCAACTGCTCAAGCTTCTGCTCGGCAGCCTGATCGGCTTCGAAGGCGGTCTTGAATTTCTGGTCATCGAGGATTTTGTGAAAACGCGGGGCGCCTGAGCCACCCAGGGCTTTGACGGCGATGGCGGCGCTATAGCCTCCTTCACCCGGTACTACGGCGGAAACTGCTTCGAACTGTGCAAACTCTTTACGTGCCATGTCGCGGATCCTGGCCAATGGAAAGTCGGCCATTCTAAACCCTCAACTGGCCAACTGGTGCAATGGCGCGGTGTTCAACTGCGGATATTCGCCGCGAGCCTGAGCCGCAGACACTTCGCTGAAGGTGTGAAAATCCAGACTGTTGACTACCAGTTCCTGCACCAGTTCGGCAAATATCTGCATGGCCGGGGTACTGAAGTAGGCAGTCATGGCCTGCTGGTCGACCCAGAAACCGGACACCAGCCACAGTTCGGGATCGCACAACGAATGTTGCAAGGCAAAGTGCAGGCAACCGCTTGCTTGACGCGACGGTTCGATCAGGCTGCTCAAACGCGCGCCCAACTCCAGCGAACGGCCCGCTCGGGCACGGACAAAAGCCATATGGCTGACGGGGATCTGCATGGACATGTTCGACTCTCCCAGGGTGTAAACGATCAGCCACCTGCGGGCAGGTGGCGACAGGGTCAAAGATAAAGTCCCTGGCGAATGGCCCGTTAGTCGATTCCTGCCGGCTTATTGCACAATCCTGCACCCGAATACCGATTGCGCTCCGCCTGCGAAAAACCCGGTCGATAAAAGTGACAGAGGTGTTTCAAGCAAGTTTTCTCGCGTTATGTTCGCGATCTCTATGCCGAATACAACAGCGCAGCAGAATCAGGCAAGTTTTGCGCAGGATTTGCCTACCACACTGGCTTGCACAAATTTAAGCTGTGCCCATCTCATCAACCTTGCCGAGGATGTTTCGCATGTCGCCTCCGGATCATACTCACGCCCCGCTGGACGCCGAGATGGAAAAACAGCGTGCGGAGCTCTCGGCAATCATCCGCCGCAATACCGGCGAAGACGGCAGCTACGCGACCGCCATTGGTTCGTTGTTTTTGTCACGTCACGGCCAATCCCATGACTTCGCCCCGGTGCTCGCGCAACCCGCACTGTGCATCATGGCTCAGGGCCGCAAGGAAGTTCGGCTGGCCGACGAATACTTCAACTATGACCCGCTGAACTACCTGGTGGTCTCGGTCTCGATGCCGCTGAGCGGACGGGTGGTCGATGTCTCGCCGGACCATCCGATCCTCGCCTTGCGCCTGGATATCGATCCGGCGGAAATCACCGCATTGATCGCCGACGCAGGGCCAATGGGCGTCCCAACCCGCCCTGCCGGACGCGGCCTGTATGTCGAACAACTGGATCAGCCGATGCTCGACGCAGTGCTGCGTCTGGCGCGCCTGCTCGACACCCCGAAAGACATCGCCATGCTCGCGCCGCTGATTCGTCGGGAGATTCTCTATCGCTTGTTGCGCAGCCAGCAGGGTCACCGGCTATATGAGATTGCCGTCGCCAACAGCCAGAGCCATCGCATCAGTCAGGCGATCAAATGGCTCAACGGCAACTACGAGCAGCCGTTGCGCATTGATGAGTTGGCGAAGGAAGTGAACCTGAGCGTGTCGACCCTGCACCATCGTTTCAAGGCAATGACGGCCATGAGTCCACTGCAATATCAGAAGCAACTGCGCCTGCAAGAGGCGCGGCGCTTGATGCTCGCCGAAGGCATCGACGCCTCGGCGGCGGGTTACCGCGTGGGCTATGAAAGCCCCTCGCAGTTCAGCCGCGAGTACAGCCGGCTGTTTGGCGCGCCACCGTTGCGGGATCTGGCGCGGTTGCGGATGTCTGTCTAACCAACACCACACACAACGCCCGTAGGAGCAAAGCTTGCTCGCGATGCAGGCGCCGCGGTTTCACTTGTTGACCGCGTCATCGTTCATCGCGAGCAAGCTTTGCTCCTACGGGTGCGGGGTTGTGTGTGGTGGTATCAGGCGCCGAGCACGCGACAGGCTTCGGATGGAATGGTCACCGACACCGGGTTGCCGATGCTCAGGCCGATACCCTGGCACGGCGTGCTCAACGCCGTCAGCGACACCCCCGAGCACTCGACCGTGGTCTCGATGGTCGCACCGATATCCCGCACAAACGTCACCCTGCCCAGCAGGCGATTACCCGCTGTTTCCTGCGGATGCGACAGTTGCAGGTCTTCGGGACGCACGAGCATCTTGACCTTCTCGCCGACCACGATGCTGCTGCAAATCGGTACCTGAAGGGCATCACCGCCGGGCAAACCGATTCTGCCATCGCCCAATGCCGTGGCCGGGAAAATGTTCCCGGAGCCGATAAAGTCGGCGACAAATTCATTGGCCGGATGGCGGTAGATCTCGATCGGCGTGCCGACCTGCTGCACCCGATTCTCGCCCAACACCACCACGATATCGGCCATGGTCATGGCTTCGCGCTGGTCGTGGGTGACCATGATGGTGGTGATGTTCAAGCGCTGCTGTAGCTGACGAATCTCGACTTGCATCGACTCGCGCAGCTTGGCGTCCAGTGCCGACAGCGGCTCGTCGAGCAGGAGAATTTTCGGGTGCGTGGCAATCGCCCGGGCAATCGCCACGCGCTGACGCTGACCACCGGAGAGTTTCGACACCGGACGATCAACCATCTCTTGCAGCTGAATCAATTGCAGCAATTCAGTAACCCGCGCCTGCTGATCGGCCTTGCTCACGCTACGCAGTTTCAACGGATAGGCAATGTTCTCGCCGACCGTCATGTGCGGAAACAGCGCCAGCGACTGAAACACCATGCCGAAGTTACGCAGGTGCGCCGGCGTATGGCCAATGTCTTCACCGTCCAGGCGAATCTCGCCGCCGCTCAGGGTTTCCAGACCTGCGATCATCCGCAGCAAGGTGGTTTTGCCACAGCCCGAAGGGCCGAGAAAACACACCAGTTTGCCCTCGGGCAGGTGCAGATTGACGTCCTTGACCGCGCACGCCGTACCGTAACGTTTCTCGACGTTTTCCAGAATCAGACCAGTCATGTTAATTACCTCAAGAATAAAGGTTCTGGCTGGAGGTCGCCGAGCGATGATCAGGCAAGGCAAAAGTCTGCGAAGAAGCGGAGTTGACTTTAGTCAATGAGCATTCTGAGCTGACTTTTAACGCAGCATGATCGAGCGCAGGCACCTCCAGGCAGAAGCTAGAACGAAACGCCACCTTCACCGACTAGCTTCTCCAACGCCCAGATCAGGACGAAGTCGATCAGCACGATCAGCACGGCAAACGAGAAAACGGTTGGGTCCAGCGACGACACAGTGCGGCTGTACATCCAGATCGGCACGGTCATGACATCGATGGTGTAGAGGAAGTAGGTCACGGTGAACTCGTTGAACGAGACGATGAACGCCAGCAGCATCCCGGCGAGGATGCCCGACTTCATCAACGGCACCACCACATCGACTATCGCCCGCAGCGGTGAAGCGCCGAGCATCTGCGCGGCCTCTTCGACTTCGCTGCCGATGGAGAGCATCGCTGCGGTGCAGTTTTTCACCACGAACGGCAAGGCCAGAATGACGTGGGCAATCACCAGTCTCGAGGTGGTCATCTGAAACGGCAGGCTGTCGAACACCAGCAACAGCGCCAGACCCAGTACCACCATCGGGAACACCAACGGCAGCGACATCAATTGCAGCGCAACGGCCTTGCCACGGAACTCGCAACGGGTCAGCGCATAGGCCGCCGGCACTGCGATGATGGTCGCAAAGACCATGGTCAGGCACGCCACCATCAGGCTGGTGGTCATGGCCTTGCCCAGGCTCAGCACATCGCTGGCGTCCGGCGACACGAAGGTGTGCCAGGCTGCCCGATACCATTGCAGGCTATAGCTGCTGGGCGGGAAGTCGAGGTTCGATGCGCCACTGAACGACATGACAATCATCGTCAGGATCGGCAGCACCGCCAGCAGCAGGATGAAACCCGACAATACACCGGCAAACTTGCCGGTATCGCCCGGCAACAGCGACTGGCGCTTTTTGATCAAAGTGCTCATTGCGAAGCCTCCAGCATGCGCCGACGACGGCCGGTGATGTATTCGGACAAGGTCATGATGGCCAGCGTAGTGATGATCAGCACGACGCCGGCAGCAGAAGCGGCGGGCCAGTTCATCAGCGGGGCGATCTGGTCATGCACCATCACCGCGAGCATCGGCACGCGCCGGCCACCGAGCAGCAAAGGCACTACGAAGCTGCTGGCGTTGTAGGCAAACACCAGGGTCGCGCCGGTGATGATGCCTGGCATGCTCATCGGCAGCACAACCTGGCGAAACACCTGCATGCGGCTGGCGCCGAGGGTCGCTGCGGCTTCTTCGTAGGTCCGCGCGACACCGCGCATGGCGCTGGCAATCGGCAGCACGGCCAACGGAAATGCGGTTTGTACCAGGCCCATCAATACGCCGTTCTGGTTGTACAGCAGCATGATCGGACGCTTGATCAAGCCAAGGCCCATCAATGCCTGATTGAGCATTCCGCCCGGGCCGAGAATCACCAGCCAGCCGTAGCTTTGCAGCAACAGATTGACCAGCAATGGCAACAGCACCGCGGCCAGAAACATCCGGCGCAGCAAGGGTGAAGTGAGCCGCGACATGGTGTACGCCACCGGGATCGCCAGCAGTACGGCAATCACCGCGCTGAACAACGCCAGACGCAAGGTCAGCAGCAGTGATTTGAGGTAATAGGGTTCCAGTAGCTGGGCATAACTGGCCAGACTGAAACCGGTCCATTCCGCGCCTTTGGTGCCCACGCTCATGCGCAACACCAGCAGGCTGGCAGCAATCAGCACACCGAGAAACAGCATCGATGGCGACAGAAAAAACCAGGCGCGCGTCGTCGGCGAAACGCCTCGGTTCGGGCGCACGACAGCTACGCCGACCGGGTGGGTCAGAGGTTGGTGTTCCATAGCAATGGTCTCGTCAATGGAAGACAGCTGAGTGAACACACGCTTTGAATCCACACTGGCCCTTGTGGGAGCGAGCTTGCTCGCGATAGCGGACTGTCAGTCGACATCAATGTCGACTGATGAGCAGTCATCGCGAGCAAGCTCGCTCCCACAGGGGTTGTGTGGTGCTCCAAAGTGCTGTGTTCGACACTCGGTCAGGAAGAGAAGATTTCCGTGTAACGACGAATCCATTGGTCATGCACAGTCGCCAGGAAGGCGTTGTCGTGCATGATCGCCTTCTCGGCAATCTGCTCTGGCGTCAGGATGAACGGATTCTTGCGCGCCTCGGCAGAGATGATTGCCTTGGCGTTGACCGGGCCGTTGTAGATGTCTTCGGCCATCTTGCCCTGCACCAGTGGGTCGAGCGAGTGGTTGATGAAGGCGTAGGCCAGGTCGGTATCGCCCGGGCGGTTTTTCGGCATGACCGACTGCATCAGGTCAGTGTAGAAACCTTCCTTCATGCCAAAGGTTGCACTCAGGCCGTAGTTCGGATCGCGGATCTGTTTCGGGAAGAACGCCGGAGCGTACAGACCACCCAGATCCAGGGAGCCGGTGCGGAACAGTTCGGCGATCTGGTTCGGGTTTTCACCCAGGGTCACCACGCGGCTCTTGAGCTCGGCGAGTTTTTTGAAGCCGGGTTCGATGTTGTGTTCATCACCACCGGCCAGTTTGGCGGCGATGATGATCAGGTCCATGGCCTCGGTCCAGTTCGGCGGCGGCAGGAAGATGTTCGGTGCCAGGTCCGCGTCCCACAGGGAGGCATAGCTGTCCGGGGCCTCTTTCAGGGTGCGGGTGCTGTAGACGAGGCTGTTGCACCAGAGCAGATAACCGATGCCATGACCGTTGGCGCCGGTGCGGTATTTCTCCGGTACGTCGATCAGGTTGGGAATGCGGTTGAGGTCGGGCTTTTCCAGCAAACCGGCGGCGGCCAGGCCTTCAGCGCCAACACCCGCCAGGGTGATGATGTCGTATTGCGGACGATCACCACCGGCCTTGAGTTTGGCGACCATTTCCGAGGTACTGCCGGTACGGTCCGCGATGACCTTGGCGCCGGTTTTGGCTTCAAAGGTCGCGGCGATATTGCGCAGTGCGGCAAGCCCGGTGTCATCGGACCAGGTCAACAGTCGCAGGGTCTTGCCCTGAAAACGTGTGTCACTGGCGTTGGCGCGAATGAACGGCATGCTCATGGCGGCCGCGGCAACCGACGCGACACCTACGGTCTTGATGAATTGTCTTCTGTTCAGATCATGATCGCCCATGAAGGACTCCCTTTATTGTTGTAGGTATGAGGTAGGTGCATCCCTTGCGCCCGCGCTATTCGATCCGCTGCAAGCCCCCGTGATACAAGGGCTGTAGCGAGGTCTGCGGGTTCATCCTGAGGTCACGCAAAACGCGCAACAATCGAAAAAAAATCATTGGTGCCATGTCCCAGACGCATGCCTCGTTTCGAGGCATGCGTGGGCCAATTTCGAGCTATCAGACGGCGCGAATCACGTGCTTTATTTCTTGAAACGCCTGCAGGCCCCATGGCCCCAACTCGCGGCCGATGCTGCTCTGCTTGTAGCCGCCCCAGGCGGTCTGCGGGAAGATCACCTGCGGCGCGTTGATCCACACAAGCCCCGCCTGCAAGGCGTTCGCGACCCGTTCGGCGGTCACCGCATCGCGGCTGACCACGCTGGCCACCAGGCCGAACTGGCTGTCGTTGGCCAACTCGATTGCCTCTTGCTCCGTGGCAAAACTGCGCACGCAGAGCACCGGGCCAAAGATCTCTTCACACCACAGCGCACTGTCGAGGGGCACTTCGGTGAAAATGGTCGGCCGTAAAAAATAACCGCGTGGCAGATCGGCCGGGCGTTCACCGCCACAGACCAACCGGGCGCCTGCGCTCAAACCGCGATCAATGTGTCCCAGCACGCGCTGGTATTGCGCCTGATTGACCAGCGCGCCCATTTCAACTTCGGGATCAAACGGGTCAGCCACGCGAATCGCCTCGGCCCGCGCCGTCAGACGCAGCAGGAATTCATCCGCCAACTCATCGGCGACCAACACCCGGCTGGTGGCCGAACACATCTGCCCGGCGTTGAAGAAACCACCGCCACTGGCCAGCTCTACGGCGAGGTCGAGGTCGGCATCGGCCAGCACCAGCAGCGAGGATTTACCGCCCAGTTCCAGGCTCACGCCTTTGACGGTTTCCGCCGCACGCTGCATGACCTGAACGCCGACCGCGTTGCTGCCGGTGAAGGAAATTTTCGCCACGCGCGGATCAGCCGACAGCGGCGCACCGACCGCCAGGCCCGTACCGCAGACCAGGTTGAACACACCGTTGGGCAAGCCGCTCTCGGCGATGATCGCCGCCAGTTCCAGCTCCGGCAGCGGCGTGACTTCCGAAGGCTTGAGCACCACGCAGCAACCGGCCGCCAAGGCTGGCGCGAGCTTCCAGGCGGTGGTGACCATCGGGAAGTTCCACGGCACGATCAACCCGACCACGCCGCACGGTTCACGGCGCACACGGGCGGCGAAGTCTTCGCTCGGCAGGTCCACGACGCGGTCTTGACCTGCGTCCAACGCTTCGGCGAGCCCCGCGTAATACTCGAACGTGGCGATCACATCATCGACGTCGATGCCGGCTTCGAACTGTGGCTTGCCGTTGTTGCTCGACTGCAAGTACATCAAACGCTCGCGACGTGCCTGCACGCCATTGGCGATCTTGCGCAGCACCGCACCACGCTCGGCACCGGTGGTTTTCGACCACTGGGCAAACGCCGCGCTGGCCGCTGTGACCGCTTGATTGACCGAGCGCTCATCGCCACCTTTGACGGTGGTCAACAGGGCTTCGGTCGCCGGATTGATGACCCGCAAGTGCTCGTCGCCAGCCGACCATTGGCCATTGATGTACAGACCGTCCAGGGTGATTGGAAAGCTCATGCCGACACCGCCGTCATCCACTGGGTCTGGTCGATTTCGATCAGGGTCGGGCCCTGACGATCAGTCGCCGCACGCAGCGCAACGCGCAGCTCTTCAACACCGTTGACGGCTTGTGCCGCACAGCCCAGGCCTTTGGCCACAGTGATGAAGTCCGGGGTGTAGATGTCGACGCCAACCGGCTCGATTGCACGGTTGACCATGTATTTCTTGATCTCTTCGTAGCCCTGGTTATTCCACAGCAGGACGATGACCGGGGTGCGTGCTTCCACCGCGCTGGCCAGTTCCGGCAAGGTGAATTGCAAACCGCCGTCGCCGATCAGGCACACCACCGGTGGACGAGTGTTGCGCTCCTGACCACCGCCGAGCCATGCACCAATGGCCGCCGGCAAGGCATAGCCGAGGGTGCCGTAACCGGTCGACGAGTTGAACCAGCGACGTGGGCGTTCCGGGTTGAACGTCAGGTTGCCGGTGTACACCGGTTGGGTCGAGTCGCCGACGAATACCGCTTCCGGCAATTCTTCCAGCACGGTGTGCAGGAACAGCGTCTGGGCACGGGTTGGCGCGTCCCAGATCGTTTCAAGTTCGGCACGCAAGCTGGCGGCGCGGGCCTGGCCCCAATCGCTGCAACGCTCGGCCAGCGAATGTTTGGCCAGGCCGTCGAGCAATGCCTGGGCCGCGCTTTGTGCGTCGGACACCAGAGCCACTTTCGGCGGGTAGTTGCGCACGGTCTGGTCCGGATCGATATCAATGCGCAGCAAGGTGCCTGGAATTTCGAAGCCACCGGCAAAGGTCACGTCGTAGTCGGTTTCGGCCAGTTCAGTGCCGATCGCCAGGACCACATCGGCGTCCGCCACCAAGGCACGAGTGGCCACCAGGGTCTGGGTCGAACCGATCAACAACGGATGAGCCGACGGCAGCATACCTTTGGCGTTGATGGTCAGTGCGACCGGTGCGTCGAGCAATTCGGCGAGCCGGGTCAGCTCGGCCGCCGCATCAATCGAACCGCCACCGGCGAGGATCAACGGGCGTTTGGCGTTGGCCAGCAGTTCGCTCATCCGGGCCACGGCTGACGGTGCCGCACCGGCGCGAGCAATGCTCACTGGCTGGCTATCGAGCAAGGCATCGGCGTTTTCGACCAGCACGTCGAGCGGGATTTCGATGTGCACTGGACGCGGACGGCCGGCCTGGAACAAGGCGAAAGCACGGGCCAGCACACCCGGCAGTTCCGCTGCGGACATCAGCGTATGGGAGAACGCCGCAACACCGGCCACCAGTGCGCCCTGGTTCGGCAGCTCATGCAGCTTGCCGCGCCCACCGCCCAACTGGCTGCGCGATTGCACGCTGGAGATCACCAGCATCGGGATCGAGTCGGCGTAGGCCTGGCCCATCGCGGTGGTGATGTTGGTCATGCCGGGGCCGGTGATGATGAAGCACACACCCGGTTTGCCGCTGGTGCGTGCATAACCGTCGGCCATGAAGCCAGCACCCTGCTCGTGACGCGGAGTAACGTGGTTGATGCTCGAACGGGCCAGCCCGCGATACAGCTCAACGGTATGCACGCCGGGAATGCCGAACACCTGCTCGACCCCGTAACCTTCGAGTAACTTGACCAATACTTCGCCGCACGTCGCCATGTCTTTGCCCTTCTTGTTCGTTGAGACGCTGGCCCCGCGCGGCATTTGAAGGCGCGCAGCGGTGCTCAGGTATGGCGTTATTGGAACGGTCAGCGGGTAGCCGCAACAATCGATAAAAAGTCATACTCGCCATGTCCTCACCTCATGCCTTGGCGTCCCATGAAACGACTTCCACCACTTCCCGCGCTGCACACGTTTCTGATCACGGCCCAGTGCTGCAATTTCACGCGGGCGGCCGAGCAGCTGCACATCACTCAGGGCGCGGTGAGCCGGCAGATCGCCGGGCTGGAAGAACATTTGGGCTACACGCTGTTTCACCGCCAGGCGCGCGGTTTGAGCCTGACGGCCGAGGGGCTTGAGTGGCTGCCACGGATCCAGCAGGTGTTCGGCTTGATCGATGAGGCGGTAGAACAGGTGGGCGCGCACCGCGAAACACTGCAGCTCAAGGCACCGACCTGCGTCATGCGCTGGCTGCTGCCGCGTTTGCTACAGTGGCAAAAGGAACGCCCGGACGTGCCGGTGGAACTGACCACCACGGTGCAGCATGGCGTGGACTTTCATCGCGAACAGTTCGACGCCGCCGTCATGTACGGCGCGCCGCCGGACAGCTCACTGGCTTCACTGCATCTGTTTGATGAGCAACTGACGCCGGTCTGTTCTCGGCCACTGCTCGACGGCCCGGTGCCGCTGCACAGTCCGTCAGACCTGGATAAACATTTGCTGCTGCACCCAACACGCGATCAGCGCGATTGGAAAATCTGGCTCAACGCCGCAGGCGTCCAACTGGGCAACAGTGCCCGTGGACAGCAGTTCGAAACACTGGACCTGGCCATGTCGATGGCGTCTCAGGGGATGGGCGTGGCGATTGGGGATTGGTCGTTGATCGGCGAAGACCTGAGTGCCGGACGGCTGGTCACGCCCTTTGATTTGAAGGTGAAAACAGGACTGGGGTATTACCTGGTGTTTCCACACAAACCGGGACCGTCACTGCAACTGCGTGAGTTGTTGGAGTGGTTGGTGGTGCAGGCCAATGGGGACCCGGGCATGCAGGCCCCATAAAGCCGCCCATGCCCAAGGCATGAAAGCACTCAGTTTCAGCACGGAGCGCTTTCACCCACACCTGACTCGATCAGGCTTTTTTAATCGCTTTCAGATAGCCCAGCATGGCGCCATAACGTGCTGCCATCTCTTTGATCGACACTGCATCGCGAAACATTTCCGGTTGGGTCGTCGTCAGGAAATGCTCATAGGCCCTGGAGACCTTTTGTGCCTCTTGCAACCAGCTCAGCCTGGATTGGTCGAGGGCGCCGATCTCATTGAGTTTGTTCAATGTTCGGCTCAATTCAAGCAGCTCTTTTTCAACGTCCTTGACCTCAATCCGTAGCCCATCAATACGCTTGTGGATAGCGTCTCGCGCCTCCACGAAATTCACGTATTGACGCCCTTGCTCGATGCCATCGAGATTGCCATTGAGCCTTTTCAATGCAAGTTCCAGGAACTCACGATCAGGCTTTTTGGTGCTGACCAGCTTGAGCGCTGCCTCGATTTCCTGGGCCGTTGGGATCATGCCCTTGAAGATGTCGATCCAGGTGGGGGACTTGAACTGTTGCAGCGCCTCGTCGACCCTGCGTTTCTCTTCTGCAAGTTCGTTGAGATCGGAATTGAGCACCAGGCGCCTGCGCTCTTGCGCCTCACGCCTTGCCTCGTAGGGATGGCCCCACTGCGCGCCCTCCTGAACCAACGTGATGCTGCCAATTTCTGATAGCTCTCGAGATAAATGGTCTTGGGCCGCAAGCACCGGCGCCAGCGAACTGTTGACCCTTTGCATGCAATACGTTACTAGTTCTTCAATTTTTTTGGCACGTGTGGCGGCTGTAGCCTGCACGTTCCCTTCGATCTCCGCGATACGCGCCAGAGTACTCTCAAAACTTACATTGTTCAGGGAGGTCTGCGCCCTCTTGATGTGTTCAAACAGTTGATGATCTGTGTCGTTGATTTGTGCGCGCAGGTCCTCGACTTTCTCCTGTATCGCTGGGGCAAATGCGTATGTTCTATCCGCCACTTTCAAGTCAAACTGACTTTTAGCCTGTTTCATTACCGTTGCATCAGGCACGGCATAACTGAACAGACCCTTAAACTCATGAATCGTCATAAAATTCTTCCTTGCACTCAACTTAGTTATAACTTAATCCACAACCGAATTAAAAACGGAAGACAAATTTGCGGCATGGCCTTTAATGGTTTCCCAAGGTGCCACCACCCCCTGAATATCCAGAACCAGCAAACTCAGGTCAAATGCGTTATCCACTTCAGACAGCCGCACTCGAGATTCCTCGACATTCATCCAGATAATGGCCCAGACGTCTTCCAGATTTTTTGCCCCCTGTTCGGCATCTATCATCTGCGACTTCATATTTTCCAACCGTATGCGCAGCTCCATCAGCAGTTTGGACAAGCGCGCCTTACCCATTTTCTGAAGCGAACTATCCCGCACCTCGATCAAGCTGTCTTTCTCAGCCCTGGTAGCTTCTGCCTTCGAACCAAAAATGCCGCCGGTGATCGCAACGCCAATGGGGCCAAATGCCAATCCGGTAAAGGCATACCCCACCAGACTGTCGTACTCCTTGAGTTTCTCGGCAATACGCTCATCCAGATCTTTTATGTCGACTCTCAGTTGCTCCTCCTCTACGACTTGGTCAAAACCGGCTCGCTCCACATCGCTGAGTTTGGCTTTGACGAGAGGCAACAGGTCTTCGGTAATCTTGCGGGAGAACTCCGTCGCCAGTGCCTTTACCGCGCTGATCCTGCGACAGAAACTCTCGATATCGCCTTTCATCCGAGTGAAGTATCTGTTCAGGCTTTCGACCTTCTCGGTAGACGAATTCCCTAGCGGGATTGCAGCCATCTGGGCCCGCTCCTCCTCCGTCAACGTGTCAATCGTACCGGTCAGATCCCTGTACCCCTGAAAGCTTTTAAGATGCCCAACTATCAGGTTTCCGGTATTGATGAACCCGCTGGAAAAGAGATCCAGCCGCCCTCCAAGATCCTTGGTATCACGCTCAAGGGTTCCCCAGGACAGTGCATGCTGGTGAATCTTCTGATGAAGGCTCTGTATGTCTGCCGGTTCCAATCCCTCTTTATCTGAGCTGATGTAGCCCAACTGACGCTCAATCGCAGTCAGATCGACTGGTAATGCCAAGGCGGCGTTGACATAACGTTTAATGGCCACAATGTTATGTTTTTGAACAATAAATGTTCCACCCCGATAGGAGGGTCCACTTTCGCCGGCCATGACACCAAAGTATTGAACCGGTACATATTTCGCCGCATCCGTTACAGTACTTATTCCTTCCATCCCGGCAACCGCTTGATGCGCAGTCAACTTCAGCCGCTCCTGAAGCTCCATCTTCGTTTCTACAATCATTAACCACCTCCATATAGTGAGGGCAACTGCCTCAAACAATCTCCTTGTCACAAGCCTTGGTCGCGTGCCTCGCCACCAAAACCAGAACACAACACTAATAGAGTACAAGCGAAGCCACAAGTTATCCGCCCGCGCCACACATCGTAGGAATAAAAACCGTCATAACACGAAGCGTTAACAATGAAAACATTTAGAAAAACAACACACTGACAAATACAACTCAACTCCATCCAAAACTTCCGCGGGTACACAGTCGAAGTAAAACAAAATCAATACTTAACAATTCTCAAAAAACAAAATGCAACAAAATCCATTACTCGCCATCTTATTTTTCAATATTAAATCTCACACTAGCGACAAAAAAAAGTTTTAATCGATGCCACTCCCATTGCCGAGCAGTATTCGTTCAGCATTAATAATCAGCGAATAGCAAAAAGCACGGACCACCCGTGGGATAGTCCGTGCTTTGGCGACAGATCAGTAACCAACGGTAAACCGTTGACGGCTATGCGCTGGCTTCTCGACTTCATCAAGCATCGCAATCGCGTAGTCGGCGAAGGTGATCCAGCTCTTGCCTTCGGCGCTCACCAGCAGATCGTCGTTGCCCACCCGGAAGATGCCGGTACGCTCGCCTTCGACGAACAGCGCCGAAGGTGAAAGGAAGGTCCAGTCCAGATCCTTTTCCTGACGCAAGGTGTCGAGGTAGACGCCACCGGCAGTGGCTTCGGCCTTGTACTCTTCAGGAAAATTCGGGGATTCGATGACTTTGCTGCCATCCGGCACCAACAGCGAACCGGCACCACCGACCACCAGCAGACGCTTCACCCCAGCCTTTTTGACCGGTTCGATAATCGCGTTGGCCGGGATCGTCGAAAAGTGTGCCGCGCTGATCACTACATCAACACCTGCAACCGCCGCTTGCAATGCTGCGCCATCGGCAACGTCAACATTCCTGGTGACGACACCGGCACGCGGGCTGATTTTCGAGGTATCGCGGGCAATAGCCGTAACGCTGTGACCACGACGCAGGGCTTCTTCCAGCAGTTGGCTACCGGCACGGCCGGTGGCGCCAATGATTGCGATCTTGCTCATGACATTCTCCAATGGTTGGGGTGTGACCTGTGGCGAGCGAGCTTGCTCGCGCTGGGCTGCGTAGCAGCCCCAAAAGCTTCGTACTCATTGCAAATTTTACGAGTGCTACGCCCTCGAGCGGGAGCAAGCTCCCTCGCCACAGGGGGTGAAACGACTTACCACTTCATCTCGCCTTTGGCGACTTTGGCGCTCAGCTCAAGCGAGCTTTCTTCGCCGAGGTTCGGATAGCGTTTTTTCATCGCGGCGATCAGCTCGGCCGAGTCTTTGGCCTTGGCGGTTTCCTCATCGAAGGCCTTGATATAGTCGGCGGTGAAGTGCACAGCGGCCAGCGAACGTGCGCTATCACCCAGGTAATGACCTGGAACGATGGTGTTCGGTTTCAGACTTTCGATGGTCTTCAGGGTAGTCAACCAATCGGCGTGAGATTGCGCGGTTTGGGTGTCGGCCATCCACACGTGGATGTTTTCAGCCACTACCACACCACCGACCACGGCTTTGATCGACGGGATCCAGACAAAGGTCCGGTCCGGTTGTTTGCCGTCCAGGCCAATGATGTCGAGCTTCTTGCCTTCCAGGGTCAGGCTGTGGCCCTTGAGCACGCCCGGCACAATGGTTTTGGCCGGTACGTCGGCGCCCATTTTCGGCCCCCAGAACGCGACTTTGCCTTCAACGGTGGCCTTGATGTGATCAACCGTCGGCTGCGAGGCGAGCACCTTGGCTTTTGGGAAAGCGGCGGTGAGGGTGTCCAGGCCGAAGTAGTAATCCGGGTCGCCGTGGCTGATGTAGATGGTGGTCAGTTGCTTGCCGCTGGCGCGGATTTTTTCCACCACTTGCTCGGCCTGGGATTTGCCGAATTGCGCGTCCACCAGAATCGCTTCTTTCTCGCCGCTGACCAGTACCGAGGTCACCGGAAAAATAGCGGCGGTGCCTGGGTTATAGACATCCAGGGTAAGTGCCGGGGTGGCGGCGGCCGCATGAGCGGCAAAGCCCAGGGTGGCGCTGGCGAGTAACAGACGCTTGAGTGAAGTGAAGCCGATCATGGTGTTGCTCCGTTTTCCGTAGGCCGTGTTTGACGATGGGACAGAGCTTAGTTGCCTGACTCGCTACAAAAAATGCGATGCTTGAACATAGTTTGTTTCTGAAAGCGGGCAAATCATGGATCGTCTTCAAGCAATGCGGGTGTTCGTCACCGTCGTCGACCTCGGCAGCCAGTCAGCCGCGGCCGATCATCTGGACCTGTCGCGCCCGGTGGTGTCGCGCTACCTGGCTGAACTGGAGGACTGGGTCGGGGCGCGCTTGATGCACCGCACCACGCGCAAGCTGAGCCTGACCGCCGCCGGCACCGAGATCCTTCCGCGCTGCCGGCAGATGCTCGATCTGTCGAGCGACATGCAGGCCGCCGTCAGTGAACCGGACGACGCGCCACGCGGCTTGCTGCGCATCAGCGTCAGCACCTCGTTCGGTCAGGCGCAACTGGCCGACGCCATGGCGGCTTACGTCAAACGTTTTCCCGGGGTCAGCATCGACCTGCAAATGCTCGATCGCACAGTGAACCTGGTGGACGAGCGTATCGATCTGGCGATCCGAACCAGCAACGACCTGGACCCGAACCTGATCGCTCGGCGGCTAACGGTTTGTCGCTCAGTGATCTGCGCCTCCCCCGCCTACCTGCGCGAACATCCGACGCCGCAACGGGTGGAAGACTTGAGCCAGCACAATTGCCTGACCCACTCCTACTTTGGCAAAAGCCTCTGGCATTTCGAGCAGGACGGTGAGCAGGTTTCGGTGCCGGTTCAAGGCAACATCAGCGCCAACGAGGCCAGCACTCTGCTGCGCGCAGCAATGGCCGGTGCCGGCGTGGCGATGCTGCCCAGCTACCAGGCCGGCGTGCATATCCACAGCGGCGAACTGGTACGCCTGTTGCCTGACGCCGAACCGCGACAGATGAACATGTACGCGGTGTACGCCTCACGCAAACACATGCCGGCCGCGCTGCGCAGCATGCTGGATTTTCTGGTATCGAGATTTCCCGAAGAACCTGCGTGGGATGTGGGGCTGTAACCACAACCCGTAGGAGCACGGCTTGCCGGCGATGGCGATCTCACGGGCGCCATCGCTGGCAAGCCATGCTCCTACGATTCCAGGGGTGGCGCACAGATGGGTGGTTGTCGCGGGGGTTTATGGCAACTCACCACCGCTGACCTATGCTGATATCAGTACCCCTTGAAAAATAAGGGGTACTGGTTCAGAGGTCAGCGCCATGAACGTCAAAACCAGAAGGTATCTCGCGATCTTTATCACCTGCACCGCCGCGCTGGCGTTGTATGGCACCGCGGCCTACCGCGTTGAACAGGCCCGGCAGTTGCCGCGCGAGTACGCCAGTTGCAACTTCGAGCGCTGCATTCCACACACCGCGACCCTGAACCTCAAGTAACGAGGGCCCCTAGTCCTCGCTGTCCTGATCGGCTTTCAAGCGATCGCGAAACGCCTTCGGAGAGATCCCGACGCGGCGCCGAAACAGGCGCGTGAAATTGGTCGGGTCGGAGAAACCCAACACATCGGACATCTCGTAAATGGTCATGCTGGTGTAGGTCAGCAGCCGCTTGGCCTCCAGCAACTGACGCTCGTGCATGATCTGCAACGCCGGTTGCCCGGCCAGTTCGCGGCAGGTGCCGTTGAGGTGCGACACGGAAATCCCCAGCCGGTGTGCCAGATCCTCGACCTTCACGTGCTGGCGATAATTCTCTTCCACCAGTTGAATAAACCCGTTGAGGTATTCCCGCGCGCGCTGTGGTCGCTGACTGGCGGCGCGGCGCTGGATCACCTGACGGCTGACCCACACCATGATCACGCTGACCAGAGAATGCATGAGCATTTCGCGTGCGGGCTGGTGCCCGACGTATTCATTCTGCAGGGCTGAAAACAGGCT
Organism: Pseudomonas sp. NPDC087697; assembly: GCF_044743155.1. Classification (NCBI taxonomy): domain Bacteria; kingdom Pseudomonadati; phylum Pseudomonadota; class Gammaproteobacteria; order Pseudomonadales; family Pseudomonadaceae; genus Pseudomonas; species Pseudomonas sp. NPDC087697. The sequence continues at coordinate 95,771 of NZ_JBIUVW010000004.1, forward strand.
GTTGAGGTAGTCCGCGTCGCTACCGGCCGAGTAACTCTCCGCCATCGCCAGGGCATTCACCGAATTGCCCAGCTGCGCTTGAAGATGAGCCACCAGCGGTGCAGCCAGCGTTACCACAAACCCTTCCACATCTTCGGAAAAACGAAAGCCGTGCACCGACAGCGGTGGCAGGATCTGGATCGCGGCTTCGCCCAGCTGCGTACGCTGGCCCTCGATCTCAAGCTCTGCCTGGCCTTTGTACACAAACAGTAATTGGCATAAATCGGCATGCCGATGGGGTTTGATTTCCCATTGGTGTTCGCGGCTGCGTTTGGAAATGGTTTCGCAATGCAACAAGTCAGGGGTCGGCCAGTCCAGGCTCTCGCCATAGAGTTTGAATACAGGAATCGAAGGAAGGGCAGGCTTGTTCATAACTTCAGTCCAGGCCTCAGCGTAACGGGCGATAATCGCCCCGATTGGCGAAATGTACAGGTATCGGCTCAGTTTTCACCTTCAATTGACAGACTCACAAGAGAAAAATGCAAGCACTCGATTCATAAAAACCATTCACCGACTTTGTCCGTGTGAAGCTTGCGAGCCATAACAACAATGAAAATCCTCAAAACCCAAGTCGCTATAATCGGCGCCGGCCCCTCTGGCCTGCTGCTCGGCCAGTTGTTGCACAACGCCGGCATTGCCACGGTCATTGTCGAACGACAGACGCCCGAATATGTACTGGGACGAATCCGCGCCGGGGTCCTGGAACAGGGCATGGTCGATCTGTTGCGCCAGGCCGGGGTCAGCCAGCGCATGGACGCTGAAGGTCTGGTGCATGGCGGCTTCCAGCTGGCCCTCGGTGGACGCCAGGTACACATCGACCTGCAGGCTCTGACCGGCGGCAAAACCGTGATGATCTACGGCCAGACCGAAGTCACCCGTGATCTGATGGCCGCCCGGCAGTTGGCCGGTGCATCGACCCTGTACGAAGCCCGTAACGTGGTGCCCCACGAGATGAAATCCGCTGAGCCATTCCTGACGTTTGAAAAGGACGGTGAAACCTGGCGCCTGGACTGCAATTACATCGCCGGCTGCGATGGATTTCATGGCGTGGCGCGGCAGTCGATTCCCGCCGACACGCTGAAAGTTTTCGAACGGGTCTACCCGTTCGGCTGGCTGGGCATTCTCGCCGACACCCCACCGGTCCACGATGAACTGGTGTACGCCCGGCATGCTCGCGGTTTTGCGTTGTGCAGCATGCGCTCGACCACACGTACCCGTTACTACCTGCAGGTGCCCTCTGACGAGAAGGTCGAAGACTGGTCCGATCAGCGCTTTTGGGAGGAGTTGAAATCGCGCCTGCCGCAGGCGCTTGCCGACACGCTGGTCAGCGGACCGTCGATCGAAAAGAGCATCGCGCCGCTGCGCAGTTTTGTGGTCGAGCCGATGCAGTACGGGCGGATGTTCCTGGTCGGCGATGCCGCGCACATCGTCCCGCCCACGGGGGCCAAAGGCCTGAACCTGGCCGCCAGCGATGTCAGTACCTTGTTCAACATCCTGCTCAAGGTCTACCGCGATGGCCGCACCGAACTGTTGGAGAAGTACTCCGAAATCTGCCTGCGCCGGGTCTGGAAGGCCGAACGTTTTTCCTGGTGGATGACCTCGATGCTGCACACCTTCGAAGGCAGCGATGCCTTCAGCCAGCGCATCAGCGAGTCGGAGCTTGAGTATTTCGTCGACTCCGAAGCCGGGCGAAAAACCATTGCAGAAAATTACGTCGGGCTTCCGTACGAGGCTATCGAATAGCAGGCTATCGACTTACACTGGCGAGCATCCCCGCTCGCCTTGCTCCTTGCGGGTTAATCACTGCCCACAGGTTTTACCCGTGACCAATCTGAACCAGCCTGACTCCACCAAACCGGCCATCCGCAGCGTGCTGATCGCCTTGATGCTGGCGATCTTTCTCGGCGCGCTGGACCAAACCATCGTCGCCGTCTCGATGCCGGCGATTTCTGCCCAGTTCAAGGATGTCAGCCTGCTGGCCTGGGTGATCGCAGGCTACATGGTGGCGATGACCGTGGCAGTGCCGATCTACGGCAAGCTCGGCGACCTCTATGGCCGTCGGCGGCTGATGCTGTTCGGCATGGGGCTGTTCACTTTGGCCTCAGTGTTTTGCGGCATGGCCCAGAGCATGGAGCAGTTGGTGCTGGCGCGGATCATTCAGGGTATCGGCGCTGGCGGGATGATTTCGGTCAGCCAGGCGATCATCGGCGACATCGTGCCGCCCCGCGAACGCGGACGTTATCAGGGTTATTTCAGCAGCATGTACGCGATGGCCAGCGTGGCCGGGCCGGTGCTCGGCGGTTACATGACCGAGTACCTGTCGTGGCGGTGGGTGTTTCTGATCAACCTCCCGCTGGGCCTGGGCGCCTGGCTGGTGGCCAACCGTACGTTGGTGGGTTTGCCGGTGCCGCAGCGCAAGCCGATCATCGACTACCTGGGCACGCTGTTGATGATCATCGGCCTGACCGCGTTGCTGCTGGGCATCACTCAGATCGGCCAGGGACATTCGTGGCGCAGCAGCGAAGTGCTCGGGTTGCTGGCGTGTGCGGTGCTGACCCTGGCGCTGTTCGTCTGGCATGAACGCCGGGCGCGCGAGCCATTGCTGCCGATGCACTTGTTCGCCAATCGCAACGCGATCCTCTGCTGGTGCACAATTTTCTTCACCAGTTTCCAGGCGATTTCGCTGATCGTACTGATGCCGTTGCGCTTCCAGAGCGTCACCGGGGCCGGGGCCGACAGTGCGGCGCTGCACCTGCTGCCGCTGGCGATGGGGTTGCCGATGGGTGCCTATTTCGCCGGTCGCCGGACCTCGGTGACCGGTCGCTACAAACCGATGATCCTGACAGGCGCCCTGCTCACCCCGATCGCGATTCTCGGCATGGCGTTCAGCCCGCCGCAAGCGATGATCATCAGCAGCTTCTTCATGTTGCTCTGCGGCATCGCCGCCGGCATGCAATTTCCGACCTCATTGGTCGGTACGCAAAATTCGGTGGAACAACGGGACATTGGTGTCGCCACCAGCACCACCAACCTGTTTCGCTCACTCGGTGGCGCGGTGGGAGTGGCGTTGATGTCGGCCTTGTTACTGGCGCTGTTGCAGGATTCGAGCTTCGCCCATTTGACCGGCTCGTCGCTGATCGCCGAGGGCAGCTCCGGGAACGTGCTGCTCGATGGTCTGAACGCGGCACCGGGCGACGCGCAAAACGCCTTGCGCGCCGAGCTGCTGCTGACCTTCCGGCATTTGCTGATGGTCAGCGCGGCGGTGTCGTTGTTGGGTCTGGCAGCGGCCATCTCGATGCCGAACATGTTGCTGCGCGGGCGGGAAGATAAGGTCCGGTAGAAAGACCGAGTCGCCCGCATTCGCGAGCAAGCCCGCTCCCACACTTGATCGTCTATGTTCGCCAAATCTCGGACAAATACTGATCTAATGTGGGAGCGGGCTTGCTCGCGAATGCGGTCGGTCAGAGATCACAATATCAAGGTCGAGCGCTGATCTGCTGCTGCAGATTCTGAATCTGGCTTTGCAAGGTAGTGATGTTGCGCGTGACCTGACCGCGGAAGGCGTCGAATTCGGCGACGTTGGCGTTGCTGCCTTGAGCTGCGGCCGGGCGGTTGTCCTGTTGGCTTTTGATCACCACCAGCTCTTGCTCCAGACGGTCGATGGCCGCGCTCGGGTTGCCCTGCTTCTTCAAGGCGGCGATATCGGCGCTTAGGCTTTTCAGTTGGGCGTCGAACTTGTTGGTGTCGGTCGGGGTGTTTTTCAGGGTCGTCAGGTCAGCGCTCAGGGCTTTCAGCTCGGTTTGCAACTGTGTGTTGACGGCGTGCTGCTCAACGCTCTGTGCAGCGATCTGCGCCAGGCGCTTGTCCAGGTCAGATGTCTGACCGACCACGCCTTGCTGTTGTTGGTTCTGCTCCAGCAGCCTGGTTTCCAGTTGCTTGATTTGCAGTTTCAGCGCTTCGCTGTCGCTGGTGACGTTCGACTGACTGGCGACCACTTTGCCGGAAATGTCCTGCAAGCGCCCCGCCGCTTCCTCGCTGATACGTGCGAAGCTTTCCTGAGTCGCGACCAATTGCTGTTCCATCAGCGAGATCTGCTGAAAACTCCACCAGGCAAGGCCGGCGAAGGCGAAAACCAATGCGCCGACCAACGCCCACAACGGGCCAGTGCTCGGGCCTTTGACCTTGGTCGCGGCTCGCGCATGCACGCTGGTGTGTTCACGGGGAGAGGCGGTGATCGGAAAATCGTCGTCATCGAGGGTGTCGGCACGCAGGCTCGGTACATCATCGAAGTCGTCGTTGGCATCGTTACGCATGGACATGAGGTAACCTTTCTGAACCACAATAATGGCTAAATGCGACGAGTATAAACCCTGAACTCGCCGCATTGATCGACCTTGATCCGCTGGCTCGGTTCAGTGTTTATTTTGTGCCCGGGTCCTGGGCTTTCCACCAGCCGCAAAATTCATCGAGCGCCGTCCACAGACTGACCTTGGGATCGTAGTCGAGATAATGCCGGGCGCGGCTGATATCGAGGGTGAAGTTTTTGTTCATCACCTGCATGCCCAAGCGTGACAGCGTCGGCTCCGGACGCCCCGGCCAAAGTGCGCAAAAGCCCTCGTTCAGCGCCGCAACGCTGTAGGCCAAACCGTAGGAGCGGTGGCGAGTCACCTGTGGGACTTCCATCTGGCGCATCACGTAATTGACCACATCCCACAACGGCACCGGCGCACCGTTACTGATGTTGTAGGCCTTGCCAAGCGCGGACCCTGCCGCCAGCAAACAGCTGAGCATGGCTTCGTTGAGGTTCTGCATGCTGGTGAAATCGACCTTGTTCAGGCCGTTGCCAATGATCGCCAAACGCCCTTTGCGCTGCATGTTCAGCAAACGCGGAAAGATACTCATATCACCCGCGCCAGTAACGAAACGCGGACGCAGGGCGAGTACTTCGAGGCCGAACTCCTGAGCACCGAAGACCTTTTGCTCGGCCAGGTATTTGGTCGCCGCATAAGGATGCTTGAAGCGCTTGGGCACCTGCTCTTCGGTCACCCCCAGGTGATCGCGGCCATCGAAATAGATCGAGGGTGACGACAAGTGCACCAGCCGCCGGACGTTTTGCTTCAGGCAAGCTTCGACGACGTTTTCGGTGACCAGCACGTTGCCCTGATGAAAGTCCTGATAACGCCCCCAAAGCCCCACTGCGCCAGCGCAATGCACCACGGCTTCGACGTCCGCGCAAAGCTCGCGAACCAGTTCTGGATCACTCAAGTCGCCCTGGACAAACTCCGCTCCGCGCCGTACCAGATGTTCGACGCCTTCGGCCCGACGGCCGTTGACCCGCACGTCCAGGCCCTGCTCCAGGGCGAATCGCGCAAAGCGCCCGCCAATGAAGCCGCTTGCGCCGGTGACCAGAATTTTCATGCATTGCTCCTACAGATGCAGCTCCTAGCGACAAGCTACAAGCTGCAAGTTAAAACCGGTCCGCAAGCTCTTTACTTGCGGCTTGCAGCTTGACGCTTACCGCTGCTCCCAGGGCACCAGCCACTGTTTAGATAAACGCACCAGATGCTCGGTGAGTAACCCCAGTAACTGGCCACCATTGCGCCAATGATGCCAGTACAACGGCACATCGATCGGTTTATCTGGCAATAACTCCACCAGCACACCGCGTTCCAGTTGTTCGCGCACCTGCAACTCCGGCACCAGCCCCCAGCCTAGACCGACCTCAGCCAGGCGAATGAAGCCTTCGGATGACGGGCACAAATGATGTTCGAAACCACCGTCCACGCCCAATGACGCCAGGTAGCGGTGCTGCAAAAAATCATCCGGGCCGAACACCAGCGCCGGTGTGCGGGCCAACTGATCGGCTCTGACCCCTTGGGGGAAATGCCGGGCAATAAACGCCGGGCTGGCCAACGCTCGGTAACGCATGGCGCCCAGCAACACGCTGCGGGCGCCTGCGACCGGACGCTCGCTGGCACAGACGCACGCTGCCACTTCACCGGCGCGCATGCGTTTGAGGCCGACGGTCTGGTCTTCCACTATCAGGTCGAGCAGTAGATGTTGCTCGGCACAAAAATCGCCCACCGCGTCGGCCCACCATGTGGCCAGGCTGTCGGCATTGAGGGCGATGCGCAGGCGTTCCGGCAAGCCTTCTTCGTCCAGCGCCGGCACCAGACTTTGCAGGTCACGCTCCAGCAAACGCACTTGCTGCACATGGTTGAGCAGACGCCGGCCAATCTCGGTCGGCGCCGGCGGCGTGGCCCGCACCAGCACCGGCTGGCCAATGCGCGCTTCGAGCAACTTGATGCGCTGGGAGATCGCCGATTGCGACAACCCCAACACCTGAGCGGCTCGCTCGAACCCGGCCTGCTCAACCACCGCAGCAAGGGCGGACAGCAATTTATAGTCGAACATCAGTTTTCCTAATGAGCGATCAGTAATATTGGTTTTTCTTATACATCCAGGAACAGGAGAATGACCAGCACGAACTCTTGAACAAGGATCAGCGACATGGCTGGCGAAACCTCACTGAACACCCTGCTGCGCAGCATGAGCCCGCAGCTCAACGACGGCGAATACGTGTTTTGCACGATTCGCGACGGCCATCTGCCCAAGGACTGCGAGATCATCGGCAGCTTCCGTGAACAAGAAGGCCTGACGGTGATCCTTGAGCGCTCGCAAGCCGAGAAGGCCGGGCTCAGCTTCGATTACCTGGCGGCGTGGATCACCCTCAACGTGCATTCGGCCCTCGAAGCCGTTGGCCTGACCGCCGCATTCGCCACAGCCCTCGGCCAGGCCGGTATCAGCTGCAACGTGATTGCCGGCTATTACCACGACCATTTGTTTGTCGGCCAGGCCGACGCCCAACGCGCGATATCAGTACTGCGCCAACTCGCGGCAAACGCGGAGTAAACCTTATGTGGCAAAGCTATGTGAACGGCCTGTTGGTCGCTGCGGGACTGATCATGGCGATCGGTACGCAAAATGCGTTCGTGTTGGCGCAAAGCTTGCGCCGCGAACATCACCTGCCAGTGGCCGCGCTCTGCGTGACCTGTGATGCATTACTGGTGGCCGCCGGGGTGTTCGGGCTGGCGACGATCCTCGCGCAAAACCCGTTGTTGCTGGCCATCGCCCGTTGGGGCGGCGCGGCCTTCCTGCTCTGGTACGGCAGCCTGGCACTGCGTCGCGCCTGCTCGAAGCAAAGTCTGCAACAGGGCGAGAATCAGACGGTACGTTCGTTGCGAGCGGTGATGCTCAGCGCATTGGCGGTGACGCTGCTCAACCCTCACGTGTATCTGGACACCGTATTACTGATCGGTTCTCTCGGAGCACAACAAACAGTGCCGGGCGCTTATGTGGTGGGCGCGGCCAGTGCGTCATTGCTGTGGTTTTTCACCCTCGCGCTGGGCGCCGCGTGGCTGGCACCGTGGCTGGCACGCCCGAGCACCTGGCGGATTCTCGACCTGCTGGTGGCCGTGATGATGTTCACAGTGGCATTTCAGTTAATCACCGCCGCCTGATCTACGCCTGATAATTCCAAACAGCTCTGGAACCTCTATTCCACACAGTTGTTGCGTGGTTAAGCCGCACCCCCGGTGCTATGATCCGACACCTGCGCCGCAAAGAGTACAAACTCCCCGGCGCTTGTCTGGCCGCCCGTGATCGGCCTTGCGCTCACCGCAACTGACCTGATTAGGAGAATCATCATGGCTTTCGAATTGCCGCCACTGCCTTACGCACACGATGCACTGCAGCCGCACATTTCCAAGGAAACTCTGGAATATCACCACGACAAGCACCACAACACCTACGTCGTGAACCTGAACAACCTGGTGCCAGGCACCGAGTTCGAAGGCAAGACCCTGGAACAAATCGTCAAGACTTCTTCGGGTGGCATCTTCAACAACGCCGCTCAGGTCTGGAACCACACTTTCTACTGGAACTGCCTGGCGCCAAACGCTGGCGGTCAACCAACCGGCGCACTGTCTGAAGCGATCAACGCTGCTTTCGGTTCGTTCGACAAGTTCAAAGAAGAGTTCACCAAGACTTCGGTCGGCACCTTCGGTTCCGGTTGGGGCTGGCTGGTGAAAAAAGCTGACGGTTCCCTGGCCCTGGCCAGCACCATCGGCGCCGGCAACCCGCTGACCAGCGGCGACACCCCGCTGCTGACCTGCGACGTCTGGGAACACGCTTACTACATCGACTACCGCAACCTGCGTCCGAAGTACGTTGAAGCGTTCTGGAACCTGGTCAACTGGAAGTTCGTGGCTGAGCAGTTCGAAGGCAAAACCTTCACTGCTTAAGCCTGCTTGCAGTGAAAAAACCCGGCATTGCCGGGTTTTTTTATATCTGTGCAAAGTCAACGTCACCTGCCCCTCCGAAAACAAGCGCTCCCTTGCCCCAACGCCATAGCCGTCTACCATCAACCAGACACAAATATTCTCCCCTGCCCCTCAAGTTGCAGGAGGTGCCTACCGAAACACTACTAATGGGCTCCAATTGCCGGTTACCCGGAAATGCGGCCAAGCCGGCAGACAAAATCTACACGGCTTGATTGTCCCTTTGACTGCCATCACGGGATTGCCAATACTCATGGCAACTTGACGTTACCCGCACGGAACAAGGAATTACCCTTTGAAGCTGGAACTCAAAAACAGCTTGTCGGTGAAGTTGCTCCGGGTCGTGCTCCTGTCGGCATTGATCGTCGGCGTAGTTTTGAGCTGCGCGCAGATCGTTTTCGATGCTTATAAAACACGCCAGGCCGTGGCCAATGATGCCCAGCGCATCCTCGACATGTTCCGTGACCCCTCGACCCAGGCGGTATACAGCCTCGATCGGGAAATGGGTATGCAGGTTATCGAAGGCCTGTTCCAGGACGACGCCGTGCGTATGGCCTCCATCGGCCATCCCAACGAAACCATGCTCGCGGAAAAATCCCGTGACTTGCAGCAATCCAGCAGCCGCTGGCTGACCGACCTTATTCTGGGTCAGGAGCGCACGTTCACCACACAATTGGTGGGTCGTGGCCCCTACAGCGAATATTACGGCGATCTCAGCATCACCCTCGACACCGCCACCTACGGCCAGGGCTTTATTGTCAGCTCGGTGATCATCTTCATTTCCGGCGTGTTTCGGGCCATGGCCATGGGCCTGGTGCTGTACCTGGTCTATCACTGGCTGCTGACCAAACCGCTGTCGCGGATTATCGAACACCTGACCAACGTCAACCCCGACCGCCCCAGCGAACACAAGATTCCGCAGCTCAAGGGCCACGAAAAGAACGAACTGGGGATCTGGATCAACACCGCCAACCAGTTGCTTGAGTCCATCGAACGCAATACCCATCTGCGCCACGAAGCCGAAAACAGCCTGTTGCGCATGGCTCAATACGATTTCCTCACCGGCCTGCCGAACCGTCAGCAATTGCAGCAGCAACTGGACAAGATTCTGGTCGACGCCGGCCGCTTGCAGCGACGGGTCGCGGTGTTATGTGTGGGCCTGGACGATTTCAAGGGCATCAACGAGCAGTTCAGCTACCAGACCGGCGACCAATTACTGCTGGCCCTGGCCGACCGTCTGCGTGCCCACAGCGGTCGTCTCGGCGCGCTCGCCCGCCTCGGAGGCGATCAGTTCGCGCTGGTTCAGGCCGATATCGAGCAACCCTACGAAGCTGCCGAGCTGGCGCAAAGCATCCTTGATGATCTGGAAGCGGCGTTTGCCCTCGATCATCAGGAAATCCGCCTGCGCGCAACTATCGGCATCACCCTGTTCCCGGAAGATGGCGACAGCACCGAGAAGCTGTTGCAGAAAGCCGAACAGACCATGACCCTGGCCAAGACCCGTTCGCGCAACCGTTATCAGTTTTATATCGCCAGTGTCGACAGCGAAATGCGCCGTCGCCGTGAACTGGAAAAAGACCTGCGCGACGCCCTCACCCGCAATCAGTTCTATCTGGTTTACCAACCGCAGATCAGCTACCGCGATCACCGGGTGGTCGGGGTCGAGGCGCTGATTCGCTGGCAACACCCGGAACACGGACTGGTGCCGCCGGATCTGTTCATTCCGCTGGCCGAGCAGAACGGCACGATCATCGCCATCGGCGAATGGGTGCTGGACCAGGCCTGCCGACAGCTGCGCGAATGGCACGACCAGGGGTTCAGCGACCTGCGCATGGCGGTCAACCTGTCCACCGTGCAACTGCACCACGCCGAGCTGCCGCGGGTGGTCAACAACCTGCTGCAAATGTATCGCCTGCCGCCGCGCAGCCTGGAGCTGGAAGTCACCGAGACCGGCCTGATGGAAGACATCAGCACCGCCGCACAGCACCTGCTCAGCCTGCGCCGTTCGGGGGCATTGATCGCTATCGACGACTTCGGGACCGGATACTCATCGCTGAGTTACCTGAAAAGCCTGCCGCTGGACAAGATCAAGATCGACAAGAGCTTCGTTCAGGACCTGCTCGATGACGACGACGATGCAACCATCGTTCGTGCGATCATCCAGCTCGGCAAAAGCCTTGGCATGCAGGTGATCGCCGAGGGCGTGGAAACCACCGAGCAAGAGACTTACATCATCTCCGAAGGCTGTCACGAAGGTCAGGGCTATCTCTACAGCAAACCGCTGCCTGCACGAGAACTGAGCGCTTATTTGAAACAGGCCCAACGCAGTAACGCCGCTATCCTGTGATCTGACTCTGTCCCGTAGCAGCTGCCGAAGGCTGCGTTCGGCTGCGAAGCAGTCGTAAATACTGACGCCGCGATTAGCCTGACACAACGCAGTGCCTGATTTCACGACTGCTTCGCAGCCGAACGCAGGCTGCGCCAGCTGCTACAGGTCATGTGCAGGCGCAACTACCTCGTAAACAAGAAATATTTCCAATCACAGCCCTTTACACATAATGCAAATCTTTCGCATCATGTCGCATGATTTGCGCACCCCCGCGCCTGTCCATTATTTACCGAAGCAGGATGTTCGCCATGATTCGTATGCCTCTGGCTACCGCCAGTTTGCTGGCCATCGCTATTTCCCTCGCCGGTTGCGGCGAAGGCAAAGACAAGGCTGCTTCTCAAGCACCTACTCCGGCCGCCAGCACCGCAGCACCTGCTGCGCCTGCTGACACTGGCAAAGTCGATGAAGCCGCTGCCAAAGCCGTTGTCGCGCACTACGCCGACATGGCTTTTGCGGTCTTCAGCGATGCCGAATCCACCGCGAAAACCCTGCAAACCGCTATCGACGCCTTCCTCGCCAAGCCGAATGCCGAAACCCTGAAAGCCGCTCGTGCTGCCTGGGTCGCCGCGCGCGTGCCTTACCTGCAGAGTGAAGCGTTCCGCTTCGGCAACACCATCATCGACGATTGGGAAGGTCAGGTTAACGCCTGGCCGCTCGACGAAGGCCTGATCGACTACGTCGACAAGAGTTACGAGCCCGCCTTGGGTAACCCGGGCGCCAACGCCAACATCATCGCCAACCCGATTATTCAGATTGGCGAAGACAAGATCGACGTGACCGACATCACGCCGGAAAAACTCGCCAGCCTGAACGAGCTGGGCGGTTCCGAAGCGAACGTCGCGACCGGCTACCACGCCATCGAATTCCTGCTCTGGGGTCAGGACCTGAACGGCACCGGCCCTGGTGCCGGCAACCGCCCTGCTTCGGACTACCTGGAAGGCGCCGGCGCTACCGGTGGCCACAACGATCGTCGTCGCGCCTACCTCAAAGCCGTGACCCAGCTGCTGGTCAGCGACCTGGAAGAAATGGTCGGCAACTGGAAGCCGAACGTGCCCGACAACTACCGCGCCGAGCTGGAAGAAGAACCAGCTGAAAGCGGTCTGCGCAAGATGCTCTTCGGCATGGGCAGCCTCTCGCTGGGCGAACTGGCGGGCGAGCGCATGAAAGTTTCCCTGGAAGCCAACTCCCCGGAAGACGAACAGGACTGCTTCAGCGACAACACCCACAACTCGCACTTCTACGATGCCAAGGGCATTCGTAACGTGTACCTGGGCGAATACACCCGCGCAGACGGCACCAAGATGACCGGTGCCAGCCTGTCGTCGCTGGTGGCCAAAGCCGACCCGGCTGCCGATGCTGCGCTCAAGGCCGACCTGGCCGCCACCGAAGCCAGGATGCAGGTCATGGTTGATCACGCCAACAAGGGTGAGCACTACGACCAACTGATCGCTGCCGGCAACACCGCGGGTAAGCAGATTGTGCGTGACGCCATTGCGGCGCTGGTCAAGCAGACCACCTCGATCGAACAGGCTGCCGGCAAACTGGGGATCAGCGACCTGAACCCGGACAACGCTGATCACGAGTTCTGATCAGCGCTGGCTGAGTGAATGAATAAGGCGACCTTCGGGTCGCCTTTTTAATACCTGCCTGAATGCAACTCCCTGTGGGAGCGAGCCTGCTCGCGATGGGGCCATCATTGCCAACATTTATTTTGAACAGACTACCGCTATCGCGAGCAAGCTTTGCTCCTACAGATGAAAGCAAACGATAATTCCTCTTATTCAAACTCCCCTGCCCTGTTAGACTTTGCGCCCTTGTTTTGCCCGTCTTTCAGGATTGCTGATGCCCTCGCTGCCTCTTCGTTTGTCTGCACTGATTCTGGCCCTGGGCCTGAGTGCCTGCGATGACGCCCCGCGTTTTACCAAGGCCGAACCCGGTGAAGCTCGCTCCGGCGGCGCGGCGACCGTCAGAAAGACCGACCGGAACGCATTCTCCCAGCCTTCAGCCAACCTCTCGCCGACCCGTCGGCTGGACTTCAGCGTCGGCAACAGTTTCTTCCGCAGCCCGTGGGTGATCGCCCCGTCGACCACCACCGCTCGCGACGGCCTCGGCCCGCTGTTCAATACCAACGCCTGCCAGAACTGCCACATCAAGGACGGGCGTGGTCATCCGCCGACTGCCGACGCCGATAACGCCGTGTCGATGCTGGTGCGTCTGTCGATCCCCAACGCTGCGGCCTATGTAAAGGTCATCGAACAAATGGGGGTGGTGCCTGAGCCAGTCTACGGTGGGCAACTTCAGGACATGGCCGTGCCCGGCGTCGCTCCCGAAGGCAAGGTTCGCGTCGACTACGATCCGGTCCCTGTGCGCTTTACCGATGGCACCGAAGTCGAACTGCGCAAACCCAAACTGTTGATCACCCAACTGGGCTACGGCCCGATGCATCCCGACACGCGTTTTTCCGCACGAGTCGCTCCGCCGATGATTGGCCTCGGGCTACTCGAAGCCATCTCCGACGCGGATATCCTGGCCAATGCCGATGCGCAGGCTAAAGACAAGAACGGCATCGCCGGACGTCCGAACCGGGTCTGGGATGACACGCAGCAAAAGACCGTTTTGGGCCGCTTTGGCTGGAAAGCCGGGCAACCGAATCTCAATCAGCAAAACGTTCACGCGTTTTCCGGTGATATGGGCCTCACGACCAGCCTGAGACCGTTTGATGACTGCACCCAGGCCCAGACTGACTGCCTGCAGGCGCCCAATGGCAATGGTCCGAATGGCGAGCCGGAAGTCAGCGACAACATCTTGCGCCTGGTGCTGTTCTACAGCCGTAACCTGGCTGTTCCTGCCCGCCGTGACGTCAATGGATCGCAGGTCCTGGCCGGCAAAAACCTGTTCTATCAGGCCGGTTGCCAGTCCTGCCACACACCGAAATTCACCACCGCCGCGAATGCCGCAGAACCTGAACTGGCCAATCAAGTGATTCGCCCCTACAGCGATCTGTTGCTGCATGACATGGGCGAAGGCCTGGCCGATAACCGTAGCGAATTCCAGGCCTCTGGCCGCGACTGGCGCACACCGCCGCTGTGGGGCATTGGCCTGACGCAGACGGTCAGTGGCCACACTCAGTTTCTGCATGACGGCCGCGCCCGCAACCTGCTCGAAGCCGTGCTCTGGCACGGCGGTGAAGCACACGCGGCGCAGCAGCAGGTTTTAGCTTTCAATACCGAACAGCGCGCTGCGTTGCTGGCCTTTTTGAACTCTCTTTAACGCATTTCCCATAAGCTTTTGCCCATATAAAAAGGGAGCCCGACATGTTCCGTCCCAAGTTCTTGTTCACCAGCCTTGCCGCACTCGCCCTGGGTGCCTGTTCGCCTCAGGATCCTCAAGCCGTCACGTCGGCAGCCATCGCCAAACAGGTGATCCTGCCAACCTACAGCCGCTGGGTTGAAGCCGACCGCCAATTGGCCGTCAGTGCGCTGGCCTACTGCGAAGGCAAGGCAGACCTTGCAACCGCTCGCGCCGACTTCCTTCACGCGCAAAAAGCCTGGGCCGAGTTGCAGCCGTTGCTCGTCGGCCCGCTGGCCGAGGGCAATCGCTCCTGGCAGGTGCAGTTCTGGCCGGACAAGAAAAACCTGGTCGGCCGTCAAGTCGAGCAATTGGTCACCGCACAACCTCAGATCGATGCCGCTGCGCTGGCTAAATCCAGCGTCGTCGTGCAGGGCCTCTCGGCCTATGAGTACATTCTGTTCGACGACAAGACCAACGTTGCCGACGCGGCTCAAAAAGCCCGTTACTGCCCACTGCTGACCGCCATCGGCGAACGTCAGAAACAGCTGGCCGAAGAGATTCTGACCAGCTGGAACAGTAACGACGGCATGCTCGCGCAACTGAGCAAATTCCCGAACCAGCGTTACGCCGACTCCCACGAAGCCATCGCCGATCTGCTGCGCGCTCAAGTGACGGCACTCGATACCCTGAAGAAAAAACTCGGCACGCCGATGGGGCGTCAGACCAAGGGCATCCCTCAGCCGTTCCAGGCGGACGCATGGCGCAGTCATACGTCGCTGCAAAGCATGGAAGCGAGTCTGGCTGCCGCCCGGACGGTCTGGGTGGGTGTCGACAACAAGGGCCTGCGTGGTCTGTTGCCGGCCGCGCAGAAGCCTTTGGCTGACAAGATCGATGCTGCCTACACCGCGTCACTGAAACTGTTCGAAAGCAACCAGCGCTCGCTGACCGAAATGCTCACGGACGATGCCGGTCGCCAGCAACTGAACGACCTCTACGACAGCCTCAACGTCGTCCATCGCCTGCACGAAAGTGATCTGGCCAAGGCGCTGGGCATCCAACTGGGCTTCAACGCCAACGACGGTGACTGATGAGGGTTAGCTCCATGCTGCGACGCCAGGCTCTGACTTTAGGCAGTTTATTGCTGGGCGCCGTGACGCTGGGCGGCTGGAAGCTGTTCCAGCAAAAGGACCACGGTCCTTTGCTGCTTTCGGCCCGCGACGACAGCGACGGTAAACATTACGCCGTCGGCTATCGGCTGGACGGCACTCGGGTATTCGCCACCGAAGTCGGCCAGCGCTGCCACGACATCATCAACCACCCGACGCTGCCGATTGCCCTGTTCGTCGCCCGCCGGCCGGGCACCGAGAGCTATCTGGTCGATCTGCGTGACGGCACACTGCTGCAAACCGTGGTGTCGCAACCGAACCGACACTTCTACGGCCACGCGGTCATTCACAAAAGCGGTGACTGGCTGTACGCCACCGAAAACGACACCACCGAGCCAGGTCGCGGCCTGCTCGGGGTGTACCGTTTCGAGGGTGAACGGTTGGTTCACAGCGGTGAGATTTCTACCCACGGTATCGGCCCGCATCAGGTGTCGTGGATGCCTGACGGTGAAACCCTGGTGGTGGCCAACGGCGGGATTCGTACCGAAGCCGAGAGCCGGGTCGAGATGAACCTCAACGCCATGGAGCCGAGCCTGGTACTGATGCAGCGTGACGGCACCTTGCTGAGCAAGGAAACCCTGGCCCAGCAGATGAACAGCGTGCGCCACATGGGGATCGCCAGCGACGGCACCATCGTCACCGGCCAGCAGTTCATGGGGGCCGCGCACGAATCATCCGAGCTGTTGGCGATCAAGCGTCCCGGCCAGCCCTTTGTCGCGTTCCCGGTCGCCGAGCACCAGTTGCAGGCCATGGGGCACTACACCGCGAGCGTCGCGGTGCACAGTGACTTGCGGCTGGTGGCGCTCACCGCACCGCGCGGCAACCGCTTTTTCATCTGGGACATGGACAGCGGCGAAGTGCGCCTCGATGCACCGCTGCCCGACTGCGCCGGTGTCGGTGCAGTGGCCGATGGTTTTGTCGTGACCTCGGGGCAAGGGCGTTGCCGTTTCTATGATTGTCGCCAGACACCGCTGCTGGCCAAGCCCCTCGAACTCCCCGCCGGGCTCTGGGATAACCATCTGCATCTGGTCTGAATCACGCAATCCCCGTAGCAGCTGGCGCAGCCTGCGTTCGGCTGCGCAGCAGTCGTAAAATCATGCGCCGCGGTGTTTCAGATTAACCGTGACGGCAGGATTTACGACCGCTTCGCGCTCGAACGCAGGCTGCGCCAGCTGCTACGGATCAGGCGGGATCGCCGAAAAATGCTATCTGGAATCACCGGCACACACGGAGTAATGTTCGGCCTGTCTCACCTGATTTTTCCTCGGCTTTTTTCCAAGGAAGTGGAATATGCTGCGCCGCCGCATGCTGATCATGTTGGGTGTTGTCCTGTTGATCGTCCTGATGCTGGGAGGCTACAAAGCCTTCTCCATCTACAAGATGGTCCAGACCTTCGCTGTGCCAAGACCAGCGGTGAGCGTTGCCGTGGCCACCGCCACCGAACGGCCCTGGCAAACCCGCTTGCCCACGGTCGGCACCCTCAAGGCATTGCAAGGGGTCAATCTGAGTCTGGAAATCGCCGGTACGGTCAAGGACGTGCAGTTCGAGTCCGGGCAGAAGGTCAAGGCCGGCCAGCCGATCGTGCAACTCGACAGCGCGGTTGAAAGTGCCCTGCTGGAAACCGCGCAGGCCGACCTAGGCCTGGCGCAACTGGATTACGGTCGTGGCAGCCAATTGGTCGGCAGTCAGGCGATCTCCAAGGGCGAGTTCGACCGGCTCACCGCGGTGCTTGCAAAGAGCAAGGCCACGGTCAACCAGCTCAAGGCGGCGCTGGCGAAAAAACACATCGTCGCGCCCTTCAGCGGCACCATCGGCATTCGTCAGGTGGACGTCGGTGACTTCCTCCCTAGCGGCACGGTCATTGCCACCCTGCAGGACTTGAGCAGCCTTTACGTCGACTTCTATGTACCGGAACAATCAGTACCGAAAATCGCCCTCGGCCAGCCAGTACAGGTCACCGTCTCGGCCTACCCGACACAGAACTTCCCAGGCACCATCAGCGCGATCAACCCCAAGGTCGAAAACAGCACGCGTAACATTCTGGTACGCGCCACCCTGGCCAACCCGGACGGCAAATTGCTGCCAGGCATGTTCGCCAGCCTGCTGGTCATGCTGCCCGACCCACAACCCAAGATCGTGGTACCGGAAAGCGCGATCACCTACACCCTCTATGGCAACTCGCTCTACGTGGTCGCCCAGAAGAAAGCTACGGACGGCAACGTCGAGAAGGACGACAAGGGCCAACCCATCCTGATTGCCGAGCGACGCTTCATCGAAACCGGCGAGCGCCGCGACGGTATGGTGCTGATCAACAAAGGGCTGCAGAACGGCGAGCAAGTGGTCAGCGCCGGTCAGATCAAACTCGACAACGGCACGCACATTGTCATCAGCCCCGACAAGAACCTGCCAGCCGAACAGACCAGCCAACCGCGCACGAACTGATCAAGGAATTCCCATGGCTTTTACCGATCCGTTCATCCGCCGCCCGGTGCTCGCCACCGTGGTCAGCCTGCTGATTGTGCTGCTGGGCTTCCAGGCCTGGAGCAAACTGCCGCTGCGCCAGTATCCACAGATGGAGAACGCGCTGATCACGGTAACCACCGCCTACCCAGGCGCCAACGCCGAAACCATTCAGGGCTACATCACCCAACCCTTGCAGCAAAGCCTGGCGAGTGCCGAAGGTATCGACTACATGACCTCGGTCAGCCGGCAGAACTTTTCGGTGATTTCGATCTATGCGCGTATCGGTTCCAACAGCGACCGGTTGTTCACCGAGTTGCTGGCCAAGGCCAACGAGGTCAAGAACAAGCTGCCCAAAGACGCTGAAGACCCGGTGTTGAGCAAAGAAGCCGCAGGTGCCTCGGCGCTGATGTATATGAGCTTCTTCAGCGAGGAGCTGAACAACCCACAGATCACCGACTATCTGTCGCGAGTGATCCAGCCCAAGCTGGCCACCCTGCCCGGCATGGCTGAAGCTGCCATTCTCGGCAACCAGGTGTTTGCCATGCGTCTGTGGCTCGACCCGGTGAAACTCGCCGGTTTCGGCCTGAGCGCCAGTGACGTCACCAACGCCGTGCGCCAGTACAACTTTCTGTCCGCCGCCGGTGAAGTCAAAGGCGAGTACGTCGTCACCAGTATCAACGCCAACACCGACTTGAAGACCGCCGAAGCCTTTGCCGCGATCCCCTTGAAAACCGAAGGTGACAGCCGGGTGCTGCTCAGCGACGTGGCGCGTGTGGAAATGGGCGCCGAGAACTACAACACCGTCAGTTCCTTCGGCGGTACACCGTCGGTGTACATCGGGATCAAGGCCACACCGGCCGCCAACCCGCTGGACGTGATCAAGGAAGTGCGCAAGCTCATGCCGGAGCTGGAATCCCAGCTGCCCCCCACCCTCAAGGCCGAAATCGCCTACGACGCCACGCTGTTCATTCAGGCCTCGATCAACGAAGTAGTGAAAACCCTCTTCGAAGCCGTGATGATCGTGATTGTCGTGGTGTTCCTGTTCCTCGGCGCGCTGCGCTCGGTGGTGATCCCGGTGGTGACCATTCCATTGTCGATGATCGGCGTGATGTTCTTCATGCAGTTGATGGGCTACTCGATCAACCTGCTGACCCTGTTGGCGATGGTGCTGGCCATCGGCCTGGTGGTGGACGACGCCATCGTCGTGGTGGAAAACATTCACCGACACATCGAAGAGGGTAAAACGCCGCTGGATGCGGCTCTCGAAGGCGCCCAGGAAATCGCGATGCCGGTGGTCTCGATGACTATCACCCTGGCGGCGGTCTATGCGCCCATCGGCTTTCTGACGGGCCTGACCGGCGCCCTGTTCAAGGAATTCGCCCTGACCCTGGCCGGTGCCGTGGTGATCTCCGGGATCGTCGCCCTGACCCTGTCGCCGATGATGTGCGCCCTGCTCTTGCGCCACGATGAAAACCCGTCAGGCCTGGCCCATCGACTCGACCTGATTTTCGAGGGGCTCAAGCGTCGCTATCAGATCGTCCTGCACGGCACACTCAACACCCGGCCGGTGGTGCTGGTGTTTGCCGTGATCGTGCTGTGCCTGATCCCGGTGCTGCTCAAGTTCACCAAATCGGAACTGGCACCGGATGAGGACCAGGGCATCATTTTCATGTTGGCCAACGCTCCGCAACCGGCCAACCTGGACTACCTGAATACCTACACCGATGAATTCCTCGCGATCTTCAAGGCGTTTCCCGAGTACTACTCATCCTTCCAGATCAACGGATTCAACGGCGTGCAGTCAGGTATTGGCGGTTTCCTGCTCAAACCCTGGAATGAGCGCAAACGAACCCAGATGCAGATTCTGCCGGAGGTGCAGAAAAAGCTTTCGAGCGTCACCGGCCTGCAAATCTTCGGCTTCAACCTGCCCTCTCTGCCAGGCACTGGCGAAGGGCTGCCATTCCAGTTCGTGATCAACACAGCCAATGACTACGCGTCACTGCTGGAGGTAGTCAATCGGGTGAAAAAGCGTGCGCTGGAGTCCGGCAAGTTCGCGTTCGCCGACATCGACCTGGCCTTCGACAAGCCCGAAGTGGTGGTTGATATCGACCGCGCCAAGGCAGCGCAGATGGGGGTCTCGATGCAGGATCTGGGCGTGACCCTGGCGACATTGCTGGCAGAAGCCGAGATCAACCGCTTCACCATCGAGGGGCGCAGCTACAAGGTCATCGCCCAGGTCGAACGACCCTACCGGGACAACCCCGATTGGCTGAGCAACTACTACGTCAAAAACACCAAAGGTGAACTGTTGCCCCTGTCGACCTTGATCACCATCAGTGACCGGGCACGACCGCGACAGTTGAACCAGTTCCAGCAACTCAATTCGGCGATTCTCTCGGGTGTTTCGACGGTCAGCATGGGCGAGGCGATTGATACCGTACGTCAGATCGCCCAGGAAGAAGCACCGCCAGGGTATGCCTTCGATTACGGCGGCACCTCGCGACAGTACGTTCAGGAAGGTAGCGCCTTGTGGGTGACCTTTGCCTTGGCACTGGCGATCATTTTCCTGGTGCTGGCGGCGCAGTTCGAAAGCTTCCGCGATCCACTGGTGATTCTGGTGACCGTGCCGCTATCTATTTGCGGTGCGCTGATCCCGTTGTTCCTGGGCTGGTCGAGCATGAACATCTATACCCAGGTTGGGTTGGTGACCTTGATCGGACTGATCAGCAAGCACGGGATCCTGATCGTCGAATTTGCCAACCAGTTGCGCAAGGACAAGGGCCTGACACCACGCGAAGCCGTGGAGGAAGCGGCAGCTATTCGTCTGCGCCCGGTATTGATGACTACGGCAGCCATGGTCTTCGGCATGGTGCCGTTGATCATCGCCACCGGTGCGGGTGCCGTCAGCCGCTACGATATCGGAATGGTGATCGCCACCGGGATGTCGATCGGGACTTTGTTCACCCTGTTCGTGCTGCCCTGCATCTACACGTTGCTGGCCAGACCCGACAAACCCTGATGATCAAGGCCACTGTCCACATCAGCTAAAAAACAAAAGGCCGCGCATGTGCGAGGCCTTTTAGGTGGGCTTGAGGGGTTTCAACTCTGGTGCTTCATTCCCTGAGTCATGCCGAACATGAACAACAGCAACTCATCATTATCGGAGTGGGCCGCCACGGATGACTTGACAACCCGTGGCAATGGGCAATGCGTGCCGGCGTGCATTGTGCCAAGGACTTGCGTGCGTGGCTGCTCCAGAGATACCACCGCCAGTGAAACAACTGCCAAGGCTCCTGCCATAAACAAACCTCTAGCAATTTCTAGTTTCATGGCTATAAACCTTTGATAGAGCTGCCATACGCTTTCTTATAAAGGTAGACGAGCTTTTCCCAATCTGCCGGGCTCCACGACGAATGGCGGCGCAATTGTTTTATGTCATGCGCCGCCTGCTCAAAATCGGCCTCTGCAGGAGTGGCCCAGGCGTGCCAAGGCATCAGGTATCCGTCTTGCCCAGTTCGACATGAAAGCGGCAGCCGTTGGGCTCCATGGTGCTGAGGCTGACGCTCCAGCCCTGGTTTTCACAAATCCGCTGCACCAGCGACAGGCCCAGCCCAAGCCCTTCGCCACGCTTCTCGCCACCGCGCACAAACGGCTCGAACATCGCTTCGCGCTTCTCTTCGGGAATACCGACACCGCTGTCTTCGACCAGAAAACCGCAGGGCAGAATGGTCAAGCGGATAAACCCGCTGTCGGTGTAGTGCAAAGCATTACGCAACAGATTGCCCATGACCGCATGCAGGAATGTCGCGTTATAGCGCGTATCCGACGGATTGCCGGGTTCATAAAACAGCGTGAGTCCCTTGTCCTCGATCGGCTCGCGCCACATGCCGAGCAAGTCTTCGGCCACCTGCCCCAGGGTCAGTTGCGGCGACATGCTGGCATCTTCGCGCTGAGCCCGGGCGAGCATCAGGAAGGTCTGGACCAATTCGCGCATTTCTTCACAAGCGCGAGCGATCCGCTCGACCTGATTGCGACCACGCTGATCGAGATCCGGATTCTCCAGCAACAATTCGCAGGAACTGGCCAATACCATCAACGGTGTACGCAGTTCGTGACTGACGTCGCTGGTGAATAGCCGCTCGCGGCTCAGTGCCTGGCGCAATCGGCCCAGCGTGGCGTCGAAGGCCACCGCCAGCTCACCGACTTCATCGGCGGCATAGTCCGGCGCCAGGGGCGGTGCCAGACCGAGCAGTTGATCGCGGTGACGCACCTGACGCGCCAGCCGGACCACCGGAGCCATGACCTTGCGCGCCAGAACCCAACCAAGAAACACTGCCAATGCCAGACTTAATACGAACCCCACCAGCACCACGGCAAACAGCACCCGCTCGCGCTCTTCGAAATCGCTCTGATCTTGCAGCAAGACGTAACGCCGGCCGTCAACGATCTCGACGATCGCGTGGTATGACAGATGCTCGCGAAATACTTCATGGAACCCCGCATCCAGGTGCCGCAGGTCCCTGGGTAAGTCAAAGTCGCCGGGGCCACCGCTGAAGTAGAACAACTGATCGGGCTCGGGACGGTGGTTCCAGTCGGCCATGCTGTCCATCAACAGCAAACGCTGTAAATCGCCACCCAAGCCTGCAGAAATCAGCTTTGCTTCGACCAGATGCACGGTCGCCACGATGCCCATGGCGAATGCCCCCGCAACCAACGCACTCATCAAGGCAAAAGCAATAATGATCCGCTGAGCAAGGCTCTGCTTAAACTCCATCACGCCCCTCGGCCAGACGATAGCCGACGCCGTGCACGGTTTGCAGCAACGGTTTGGCGAACGGCTTGTCGATCACCTGACGTAGCTGATGGACGTGACTGCGCAGGCTGTCGCTGTCCGGACAATCATCGCCCCAGAGGGCTTCTTCAAGTATTTCGCGACGCAATACGTGCGGGCTTTTCTGCATCAACACTGCCAGCAGTTTGAGGCCCACCGGGTTGAGTTTCAGCAGGCGACCTTCGCGGGTCACTTCCAGCGTGTCGAGGTCGTAGCTCAGATCGCCAACCTGCAGGGCACGGCGACCGCCACCCTGGGTACGACGCATGACCGCCTCGATGCGCGCCGCCAGTTCGGACAGGGCAAAGGGTTTGACCAAGTAATCATCGGCACCGGACTTGAAGCCCTGCAGCCGGTCATCCAGCTGGTCACGGGCGGTCAACATGATTACCGGGGTATCGCGCCGGGCGTCTTCACGCAGGCGTTTGCACAGGGTGTAACCATCGATGCCGGGCAGCATGATGTCGAGCACGATCAAGTCGTAATGCTCGGTGGCCGCCAGGTGCAGACCTGACAAACCGTCCTGCGCGCAATCCACGGTATAGCCTTTAAGCCCCAGATAATCAGCCAGATTGGCGAGGATGTCGCGGTTGTCTTCAACCAATAGAATTCGCATGGGCACTTGCTCCGTACACAGTTACGGCCGTCTTGGCCCGCGCAGCTTAAGGCCAAGAGTGACTCAGGGATAGGGCTGTCTGATTATCCACCCTGTCAGAATGCCCGCCGAGTTTTCGTCTGACCGAGGATCAAAAGATCGCAGGCTTCGCCAGCTCCTACGCCGAACGCATGCTCTGTAGGAGCTGGCGAAGCCTGCGATTTTTTGACGTTGCTGTTCACAGACAATAAAAAACCCCGCAGGCTTAACGCCAGCGGGGTTTTTTCGTACAGGGTAAGGCTGGCTTACATCATGCCGCCCATACCGCCCATACCGCCCATGTCTGGCATGCCGCCGCCAGCTGGACCGTCTTCCTTGATCTCAGCGATCATGGCTTCGGTGGTGATCATCAGGCTGGCAATCGACGAAGCTGCTTGCAGAGCCGAACGAGTCACTTTGGCCGGGTCCAGGATACCCATTTCGATCATGTCGCCGTATTCGCCGGTAGCAGCGTTGTAACCGTAGTTACCCTTACCCTGCTTGACCTTGTCGACTACAACGCTTGGCTCGTCACCGGAGTTGGCAACGATCTGACGCAGTGGCGCTTCAACAGCGCGACGCAGCAACTGGATGCCCACGTTCTGGTCATCGTTGTCGCCTTTCAGTTCAGAGATAGCTTGCAGAGCGCGAACCAGCGCCACGCCACCGCCAGGTACCACGCCTTCTTCAACGGCTGCACGGGTAGCGTGCAGGGCGTCTTCAACGCGGGCTTTCTTCTCTTTCATTTCAACTTCGGAACCAGCGCCAACCTTGATCACTGCAACGCCGCCGGACAGCTTGGCCAGACGCTCTTGCAGTTTTTCACGGTCGTAGTCGGACGAAGTGTCAGCCACTTGTTGACGGATCTGAACAACGCGAGCCTGGATGTCAGCCTCAACGCCAGCACCGTCGATGATGGTGGTGTTTTCTTTGGACAGGATCACGCGCTTGGCATTACCCAGGTGTTCCAGGGTAGTGCTTTCCAGGCTCAGGCCGATCTCTTCGGAGATAACGGTACCGCCAGTCAGAACAGCGATGTCCTGCAGCATGGCCTTGCGACGGTCGCCAAAGCCCGGGGCTTTGACAGCAGCAACTTTAACGATGCCGCGCATGTTGTTCACAACCAGAGTCGCCAGGGCTTCGCCTTCAACGTCTTCGGCAACGATCAGCAGAGGACGGCCGGCTTTCGCAACGGCTTCCAGTACTGGCAGCATTTCGCGGATGTTCGAGATCTTCTTGTCGACCAGCAGGATCAGCGGACCGTCCAGTTCGGCGGTCATGGTCTCTGGCTTGTTGACGAAGTACGGGGACAGGTAGCCACGGTCGAACTGCATGCCTTCTACAACCGACAGTTCGTTTTCCAGGCCCGAGCCTTCTTCAACGGTGATCACGCCTTCTTTCCCGACTTTTTCCATGGCTTCGGCAATGATGTCGCCGATGGAGCTGTCGGAGTTGGCCGAGATGGTGCCGACCTGAGCGATTGCCTTGGTGTCAGCGCATGGCTTGGACAGGGCTTTGAGCTCTTTGACGATAGCGATGGTCGCTTTGTCGATGCCGCGCTTCAGGTCCATCGGGTTCATGCCGGCAGCGACGGCTTTCAGGCCTTCGTTGACGATCGATTGAGCCAGAACGGTAGCGGTGGTGGTGCCGTCGCCTGCGTCATCGTTGGCACGGGAAGCAACGTCTTTGACCAGCTGCGCGCCCATGTTCTCGAAACGGTCTTTCAGTTCGATTTCTTTGGCTACCGAAACGCCGTCCTTGGTGATGGTCGGAGCGCCGAAGCTCTTCTCGATGATCACGTTACGGCCTTTAGGGCCCAGGGTCGCTTTTACTGCGTCAGCCAGGACGTTCACACCGGCGAGCATTTTCTTACGGGCGGAATCGCCGAATTTAACTTCTTTAGCAGCCATGATCGATATTCCTTAAATACTTTGTAGTAGCGGGAAATTGAGCGGAAATCAGCCTTCGATAACAGCGAGAATCTCGTTCTCAGCCATTACCAGCAGGTCTTCACCGTCGACTTTCACAGTGTTGCTGCCGGAGTACGGGCCGAACACAACCTTGTCACCCACTTTCACGGCCAGCGCACGCACTTCACCGTTGTCTAGCACGCGGCCGGTACCGACAGCGAGGACTTCACCGCTGTTGGCTTTTTCAGCAGCCGAACCTGGCAGAACGATACCGCCAGCGGTTTTCTTTTCTTCTTCGCTGCGACGGATGACGACGCGGTCATGCAGAGGACGAAGCTTCATTGTCGATCTCTCCTAATTGTGGTTTTCAGCGGCCGGTGTAATCCCGGCGGGTTAAATTCCGGCGTTGCCGGTTGCGGTTCGCAAAGCGAACCGCGGAAGTCTGTCTGGTGATCTTCACCAGAAACCTTGCGGTGACCGTTACATAAGGGCGCATAAGCTTATTACAAGGGCTGGGCAGTGAAATTTTTTACGGTACTGACCACAGAAACGAACACGGCACCCAAAGGTGCCGTGTGAGTGAAGCGGTTATTTGGAATCGCGGTGCTCGAACTCGCCTTCGATCACGTCCGGCTCACGCCCCAGCGGTTGACGCGGAGCCGGGCCACCACGCGGTTGCAGATCATCGGCGAAGGCACGCTGACGAATCGCCTGTTCTTCGGCGCGCTTGCGCATCGTGTTGGCCAGCAACCGACGGGTGAGCGGCAACGTCATGATCAGACCGATCACGCTGCTGATAAAGCCTGGCAGGATCAACAGACCGCCACCCAAGGCCAGCATCAGGCCTTCGAGCATGGTCTGGGCTGGCAACTCACCACGGTTCAGACTTTCACGAGCGCGCAATGCGGTGGCCAGACCGGCGATACGCAGCACGAACACGCCGAACATCGAGCCGAGAATGATCAGCAGCAGCGCCGGAAAAAACCCGATGGCCGCGCTGACCTTGACGAATACGAACAGCTCCAACACCGGGAACAGCAGAAAGAGCAACAAAAAAGGGCGCATCAAATGGTTCCTCAACGCAAGAATGCCTTGCAAGTAGAACTTAGATGACGTCACCGTTTCGTGATTTCAAGCGTCAGTCACTGCATTTTTCGGCCAATGCTCGGCGTGAGCCAGTAAAACCAAGGCTTCGCGTACTTGTGTCGGCGTATTACAAACCTCCGGGAACGGCAACCAGTACAGCCCCTGACCAATACGCAGGTGCATCCCTTCGCTGTCGATACCCGCCAATTGAGCAGGCGAAGTTTTCGGCAACCCGGCCAGGTCGACGTAATGGGCGATGGCTTTGGCGTGGTCGGCGTTCATGTGTTCGACCATGCTCACTTCAGCCTTGCCGGCGAACGGGTTGGCCAGGATCAGTTGGTCGACCCAGTGGATCGCACCGAAACCGCCGATGTAGCGATGACGGACCGGTTTGAGTACCCAGAAGTCAAAATCATGCGCCTTGTGATAACTCTGCGAGTCCGGGAAATAGCGGTAATAACGCTCGGCGGCGGCATCGATCGCTGCTTCGTCTTCGATCTTTTCCGCTTCGGCCAGGTAGGTCAGACGACCGACGGCCTGCACATCTTCAGCCTCACGCTCACCCACCAGCAGTGAGCATTTGGGATCTTTTTGCAGATTGTGGGTGTGCTGGGCGATCCGGCTGATCAGGATCAGCGGCCGACCCTGCTCGTCCAGGCAATAAGGAACCACCGAACCGAACGGGAAACCGGGCATCGCCTTGGAGTGCGTCGAAAGCACTCCGCGGTATTCCTTGAGCAGCAATTCTCGGGCATGCTTGGCAGCTTCAACGCTCAATTTATGACTCCTTATATAGAATCCGTCGAAAAAACGGACAGGCACCTGGGGCAAAGTTCCAGCAACGCCATCGGGGCAGTTCTCATGTGCAGCCAGGCCACATCAGGTGCAGATCGAGAGGCGCTCTAAAAGGAAACCACTCTGACCTGCTATTGGGGCATGCGAATGCAACTCACTGACAAAGTAATCATTATCACGGGCGGTTGCCAGGGTTTAGGCCGTTCGATGGCCGAGTATTTCGCCGCCAAGGGCGCGAAACTGGCACTGGTCGACCTCAACCAGGAAAAACTCGACCTGGCCGTCGCTGCCTGCAAAGCCGCCGGTGTCGAGGCTCGCGCCTACCTGTGCAACGTCGCCAATGAAGAACAGGTGACCCACATGGTCGCCCAGGTTGCTGAAGACTTCGGCGCGATCCACGGCCTGATCAACAACGCCGGAATACTGCGTGATGGCCTGCTGATCAAGGTCAAGGACGGCGAAATGACCAGGATGAGCCTGGCCCAATGGCAGGCAGTGATCGACGTCAACCTGACCGGCGTGTTCCTGTGCACCCGTGAAGTAGCGGCGAAGATGGTCGAGCTGAAGACCGGCGGCGCGATCGTCAACATCTCCTCGATCTCCCGCGCCGGTAACGTCGGCCAGACCAACTACTCCGCCGCCAAGGCCGGTGTCGCTGCGGCTACCGTGACCTGGGCCAAGGAACTGGCGCGCTACGGCATTCGCGTGGCTGGTATCGCTCCAGGCTTCATCGAAACCGAAATGACCCTGGGCATGAAGCCTGAAGCGCTGGAGAAAATGACGTCCGGGATTCCGCTCAAGCGCATGGGCAAGCCCGAAGAAATCGCCCATTCGGCGGCGTACATCTTCGAGAACGACTATTACACCGGCCGGATCCTCGAAATGGATGGCGGTTTGCGCATCTAAGGCCACCGCAAAACAAATGTGGGAGCGGGCTTGCTCGCGAAAGCGGTGTGTCAAACAACATCAACGTTGACTGACACGCCCTCTTCGCGAGCAAGCCCGCTCCCACATTAAATGGCATTTCAAATGAGCGGCTTCGACAGCCGCTCATTTTCAATCGTCGCTGACGGTGATGTTCGGCATCGCGGGTGCGACAGCTTCCTGCAAGACGATTCGCGCACCGACGTGACGGGCCAGTTCCTGGTAAACCATGGCGATCTGGCTTTCGGGTTCTGCGATCACCGTAGGCTTGCCACCGTCGGCCTGCTCGCGAATCAGCATCGACAGCGGTAACGATGCCAGCAGCTCGACACCATACTGGTTGGCCAGCTTCTCACCACCACCTTCACCGAACAGATGCTCGGCGTGACCGCAGTTGGAGCAGATGTGCACGGCCATGTTTTCCACCACGCCGAGTACCGGAATGTTGACCTTGCGGAACATCTCCACGCCTTTGCGCGCGTCCAGCAACGCCAGGTCCTGCGGCGTAGTGACGATCACCGCACCGGCCACCGGGACCTTTTGCGCCAGGGTCAGCTGAATGTCACCGGTGCCTGGCGGCATGTCGATCACCAGATAGTCCAGGTCGCTCCAGGCGGTCTGCGTCACCAGTTGCAGCAAAGCACCGGAAACCATCGGACCGCGCCAGACCATTGGCGTGTTGTCGTCGGTCAGAAACGCCATGGACATGACTTCAACGCCATGGGACTCGATTGGCACAAACCACTTCTGGTCCTTGATCTTTGGTCGGGTGCCTTCCGGGATGCCGAACATGATGCCCTGGCTCGGGCCATAGATATCGGCGTCGAGAATCCCGACCTTGGCGCCTTCACGGGCCAGGGCCAGCGCGAGGTTGGCAGCCGTGGTGGATTTGCCCACACCGCCCTTGCCGGACGCCACCGCGACCACATTTTTAACGTTGGCCAAACCCGGGATCTGCGCCTGAGCCTTGTGCGCCGCAATCACAGTGGTGATCTCGACTTTGGCCGAGGTCACGCCATCCAGGCCTTCGATAGCCATTTGCAGCATCTGCGCCCAGCCACTCTTGAACAGACCGGCGGCGTAGCCCAGTTCCAGCTGAACGCTGACGCGGTCGCCCTGGATGTCGATGCTGCGCAGGCAACCGGCGCTGATAGGGTCCTGGTTCAGGTAAGGGTCGGTGTACTGGCGAAGGACGGCTTCCACCGCTGCGCGATTGACGGCGCTCATGGGCAACTCCGATAACAAGACTGGAAAATCAGACAGGTATCGTACCTGTTCTGGTGGTTCGACGGGATGCCCAAAAGATCGCAGCCTTCGGCAGCTCCTACGGGGCTCGCGTATCCCGTTGTTTTTGTAGGAGCTGCCGCAGGCTGCGATCTTTTCGGCATCCCCGGTTGCTCATCCAATGAAACAGGCCCACAGGGTGAAAAATATGCGCCGGCGCTTTATAGTGGCCGACCTCCGTTTCATCAAGTAGCCGAGCCCCATGTCCGAGCCACGCAAGATCCTCGTCACCAGCGCCCTGCCCTATGCCAATGGTTCAATCCACCTTGGCCATATGCTTGAGTACATCCAGACCGATATGTGGGTGCGCTTCCAGAAGCATCGCGGCAATCAATGCACTTACGTCTGCGCGGACGACGCCCACGGTTCGGCCATCATGCTGCGCGCAGAAAAAGAAGGCATCACCCCGGAACAACTGATCGCCAACGTCCAGGCTGAACACAGCGCCGACTTTGCCGAGTTCCTGGTGGACTTCGACAACTTCCACTCCACTCACGCCGAAGAAAACCGTGAGCTGTCGAGCCAGATCTACCTGAAGCTGCGCGACGCCGGGCACATCGCCACGCGCTCGATCACGCAGTATTTCGACCCGGAAAAGAAAATGTTCCTGGCCGACCGCTTCATCAAAGGCACCTGCCCGAAGTGCGGCACTGAAGACCAGTACGGCGACAACTGCGAAAAATGCGGTGCTACTTACGCGCCAACCGACCTGAAAGATCCGAAGTCAGCGATCTCTGGCGCCACACCGGTGCTCAAGGACTCCCAGCACTTCTTCTTCAAGCTGCCGGACTTCCAGCAAATGCTGCAGGAATGGACCCGCAGCGGCACCCTGCAGGACGCGGTCGCGAACAAGATCGCCGAATGGCTGGATGTCGGCCTGCAACAGTGGGATATCTCCCGCGATGCGCCGTATTTCGGTTTCGAAATCCCGGACGAGCCAGGCAAGTATTTCTACGTCTGGCTGGACGCGCCGATCGGCTACATGGCGAGCTTCAAGAACCTTTGCGCACGTCGGCAGGATTTGGACTTCGACGCGTACTGGGCCAAGGACTCCACCGCCGAGCTGTACCACTTCATCGGCAAGGACATCGTCAATTTCCACGCACTGTTCTGGCCGGCGATGCTTGAAGGCGCGGGCTACCGCAAGCCGACCGGCATCAATGTACACGGCTACCTGACCGTCAACGGTCAGAAGATGTCCAAGTCTCGTGGCACCTTCATCAAGGCCCGGACCTACCTGGACCATCTGTCGCCCGAATACCTGCGTTACTACTACGCCGCCAAGCTCGGCCGTGGCGTCGACGACCTGGACCTGAACCTCGAAGACTTCGTGCAGAAGGTCAACTCCGACCTGGTCGGCAAAGTCGTCAACATCGCCAGCCGCTGCGCAGGCTTCATCCACAAAGGCAACGCTGGCGTGCTGGTGGCTGGTAATGCCGCGCCAGAACTGACCGAAGCGTTCCTGGCCGCCGCGCCGAGCATCTGCGACGCCTACGAGGCTCGCGATTTCGCCCGCGCCATGCGCGAGATCATGGGCCTGGCCGACCGTGCCAACGCCTGGATCGCCGACAAGGCGCCATGGTCGCTGAACAAACAGGAAGGCAAGCAAGACGAAGTCCAGGCGATCTGCGCACTGGGCGTCAACCTGTTCCGCCAACTGGTGATTTTCCTCAAGCCCGTGCTGCCGTTGCTGGCCGCCGACGCCGAGGCGTTCCTCAACGTCGCACCACTGACCTGGAACGATCACGCGACCCTGCTCAGCAACCATCAGCTGAACGAGTTCAAACCGCTGATGACCCGCATCGACCCGGTCAAGGTGCAAGCCATGACCGATGCTTCGAAAGAAGACCTGGCCGCCAGCCAGACCGACACCGGCGATGCCGCCCCCCAAGGTAACGGCGAACTGACCAAGGATCCGCTGTCGCCAGAGATCGAGTTCGATACTTTTGCCGCTGTCGACCTGCGGGTTGCCCTGATCCTCAAGGCCGAAGCCGTGGAAGGAGCGGACAAGCTACTGCGCCTGACCCTGGACATCGGTGACGAGCAACGCAACGTATTCTCCGGCATCAAGAGCGCTTATCCGGACCCGGCCAAGCTTGAAGGTCGCCTGACGATGATGATCGCCAACCTCAAGCCACGCAAAATGCGCTTCGGGATCTCCGAAGGCATGGTTATGGCGGCAGGCCCTGGCGGCGAAGAAATCTACCTGCTGAGCCCGGACAGTGGCGCCAAGCCAGGTCAGCGCATCAAGTAAGGCTCGACCTGCTGAACCGATCCCACAGTCGTGCCCGGCATGACTGTGGGATTTTCATGTCTGGCCCATACTGTCGTAGGAGCTGCCGAAGGCTGCGATCTTTTGACCTTGTTTTTTAAGATCAAAAGATCGCAGCCTTCGGCAGCTCCTACAGAGTTACTCAGCAGCCATCAACAGCGCGTGTATATGGACGCCCATGACCGACATTCTGCTCACGCTCATCAGCACCGCACTGATCAATAACTTCATATTGCACTGGCCGCTGGGCGTCGATCCGTTGTTGCAGTCGACGCGTGAGGCTGCCGTCGAACGGCGCCAGGTACACGCCCTGGGCATTGCGACCACCTGCCTGATGCTGCTCAGCGGCCTGCTGGGTTACGCGGCCTATCACTGGCTGCTGATACCGCTGGGGCTGGCGTCCTTGCACCTGTTTGTGTTTTTGCCCTTGAGCGTGCTGCTGATCACACCCGTGCTGAATATGCTGGCGCGAGCCCTGCCGCAGTTGCCGTTCAGCGGACTGTGGCCATTGCTGCTGGGCAACGCGGGCGTGCTCGGGCTAAGCCTGCTCGGCATGCAGAACGATAAAGGTTTTGGCTATCACGCAGCGCTGAGTCTCGGCGCCGGGCTGGGTTTCTGGCTGGTGCTGAGCCTGTTCAGCGACCTGCGTCAGCGCACTCTCAATAACGATGTGCCCCTGCCCTTTCGTGGCCTGCCGATCGACTTGATCAGCGCCGGATTGATCGCAGTGGCATTTCTCGGTTTCAGCGGACTGATCAAAACATGAGTCTGATTCAACGCATCGACGCGCTCCTGCCACAGACCCAATGCGGTAAATGCGGCCACCCCGGATGCAAGCCCTACGCTGAAGGCATTGCCAGTGGCGAGGCGATCAACAAGTGCCCGCCCGGTGGCAACGAGACCATTTCGGCGCTGGCCGAACTGCTGAAAATCCCGGTGTTGGAACTCGACGTCAGCCGTGGCTCGGCCCCCGCGCAAATTGCGTTTATCCGCGAAGCCGAATGCATCGGCTGCACCAAGTGCATTCAGGCCTGCCCGATAGACGCGATTGTCGGTGCGGCAAAACTGATGCACACGGTAATCATCGACGAATGCACCGGCTGTGATCTGTGCGTGGCGCCGTGCCCGGTGGACTGCATCGAAATGCACCCATTGCCCTTGGCAAACGTTCTGCCGATTGTCGGAGGCCTGGCCTTCACGCTCGAAGAACAACGAGCACGCAACGCCAAACGCGACCACGCCCGACAGCGCTTCGAACAACGCAATGCGCGCCTGCGTCGTGAAGAAGAGCAAAAGCACGCCGAACGACTGGCCCGCGCACAAAAAGCCGCACAGCACAGCGAAGCCAGTAACAATCCACTGCAGGACGCGATTGCCCGGGTTCAGGCACAGAAAGCTGCTGCCGCCGATGCCGCGCTGAAAAAAGCCAAGATCGATGTGGCAATGAGCCGGGCGCAACTGAACAAATCGCTGAAGGCTTTCGGGCATCCACCAACCTTCGAACAGCAGTCGCAGCTGATCATTTTGCAGCAGCAATTCGAAGCCGCCGAACAGGCCCTGGCGCAACTCGAAAGCGCTGCGCCGGCCGCTCCCGTGCAAGTGCCGGCACCGGCCAAGGATGCCGAACTCAAACGCGCGAAAATCCAGCTGGCGATGCGTCGCGCCGAACTGAAAAAAGCCCAGACCAGCGAAGCCCCGGCCGAGCAACTGGAGGCGCTCGGCGCTGCCTTGGCTCAAGCAGAACAAGCACTGCACGATGCCGAAGGCGCAAGCGGGCAACCGGTGCCGGACCTTGTGCGCGTCGAAAAACGCCCCATCGACGCTCATCTGCGGCAACTGAAAACCGAGTTGGCTTACGCTCGCGCCGACGTCAGCAAGCTTGAGCGAGGCCCGGATACACCGGCGGAACTCTTGGCCAAGGCCCGCGAAAGGCTCTGCGAAGCCGAGCGTCAGGTGAACGCCTATGTCGCCCCTTGAGCCGGTCGATGATCGCCTGCAACAGGCGATGAAGCGGGTTTTATTGGCCACCGTGCCGGGCATGCTGATGTTGTTCTGGTTATTTGGCTGGGGCGTTCTGATCAATCTGCTGCTGGCCTGCGGCAGCGCGCTAGCAGTTGAAGCCGCGGTACTGCGCTTGCGCAGGTATCCGATCAAGCCAACGCTGAGCGACGGCAGCGCGCTGGTCAGTGCCACCTTGCTGGCGCTGGCGTTGCCGCCTTATTGCCCGTGGTGGCTGACCGTCAGCGCTGCGGCATTTGCGATGTTTTTCGGCAAGCACCTGTATGGCGGCGTGGGCAAAAACCCATTCAATCCGGCCATGCTCGGTTTTGCGCTGGTACTGGTGTGTTTTCCACGACAGATGACCCACTGGCCGACGTCCCACGGGATGAACCTGCTCGCCGGCCTGCAACAGATTTTCGGTTTCAATTTCAGCGGTATCGAACAGCCCGACGCCTGGGTGACGGCCACGGCGCTGGATAGCCTGCGAATCAACAAAAGCCTGACCATGGACGAACTCTTCGCCGGCAACCCGGCGTTCGGCCACGTTGGCGGTAAAGGCGTCGAATGGGTAAACCTGGCCTTTCTCGCGGGCGGTGCGTTTCTGTTGCAGCAACGAGTGTTCAGTTGGCATGCGCCGGCCGGCATGCTCGGCAGTCTGTTCGTCATCAGCCTGCTGTGCTGGAACGGCTCGGGTTCGGACTCCCACGGCTCCCCGCTCTTTCACTTGCTGACAGGCGCGAGCATGCTCGGAGCATTCTTTATCGTGACCGAACCGGTATCCGGGGCAAAGAGTCCCAAAGCCCGGCTGATGTTCGGCGTGGGCGTCGGCCTGCTGACCTACCTGATTCGAACCTGGGGCGGTTATCCCGACGGGGTGGCCTTTGCGGTACTGCTGATGAATCTCTGCGTACCGGCCCTGGAACGCCTCGCTACTGCACAACCTGAGCCTCGTACGCCATGAACCGCAATCTCAGTGTGCTGATGCTGGTGGTCGTGGCCGGATTGGGTGCAGGCGCGACATTTTTCCTGCAACACGCCACCGCACCGCGGATATCGGCTGAACAGCGCTTGATTGAAAGCCGCAGGCTCTTCGACATGCTGCCAGCCGGCAGCTACGACAATCAGCCATTGGACCAGCCACTCGCGCTCAAAGGTATCGAGCTGAGCAAAAGCACATTGCTGGGCGGTTATTTGGCAACTGCGGGCGGTAAGCCCAGCGCCGTTATTCTGCGAAGTCAGACAATCGGCTACGAAGGCGCAATCGAACTGCTGATCGTGATCGACATCAACGGCAAGCTGCTGGGTGTGAAAACCCTCAAGCAATCGGAAACACCGGGGCTGGGTGGAAAAATCGCCGACCAGCCCAACCCCTGGCTACAGGTTTTTTTCGGCAAGTCGCGCAATGACCCTGGCGACAGCGGCTGGGCGCTGAAAAAAGATCAGGGGCAATTCGACCAGTTGACCGGCGCAACCGTCACTTCCAGAGCAGTGATCAGTGCGATCCATGATGCGTTACGCTATTTCGACGAGCATCAGCCACAGCTGATCGGGAGCGGACAATGAAGCAGTCCTCGATGCTGCAGAACTCGCTGATATTGACCCCGTTGATCGGCGCGAGCGACTCCCTGGTAAAAGCCTTGGGTCTGTCGCTGCTGTCGCTGCTGGTCATTGGTGTTTACGGCCTGAAGATGAGTGTGTTGCGGCCGCGGATCGTTCCGTCCATGCAGTTGATCACCAGCATTGCGCTCGCCGCCACATTGACCAGCCTCGCAGCATTGGCATTGCAGGCCTGGGCCTTTGAACTGCACCAACATCTGGGATTTTATGTAGGGTTGATTGCCCTGCAGTGCGTCGCGCTGGAGTACAACGGCTTCTTCACCCAGGCAGGCATGATCGACCGGATTCGCTTGTACGGTATGTTTTTGGGGCTGATGATTACGCTCGGTTTAGTGCGCGAAGGTTTTGGCAGCGGGTCTTTCGCCAGCCATGTGTCCTGGTTGACCGGACTTACAGAATCGAACTGGCAGGGTTGGCTATTGTCCGCAGACGGCGGCATACGACTGGCCGTCATCGCTCCTGGCGGGTTTATCCTGCTGGGACTGCTCATAGCCGCCAAACAAGCCTGGCCTGGCGCCTCAACCTCACACTGACCGCCTTGAAGGAAATGCTCTACCCATGAATGCCGCAAAACGCCTGGAAATTTTCCGTCGGCTTCACGAGGACAATCCGGAACCGAAAACCGAACTGGCCTACTCGTCGCCCTTCGAACTGTTGATCGCAGTGATTCTTTCTGCTCAGTCCACTGACGTGGGCGTCAACAAGGCCACCGCCAAACTGTTTCCGGTAGCCAATACGCCGGCAGCGATTCATGCGCTCGGTGTAGAAGGATTGTCCGACTACATCAAGACCATCGGCCTGTACAACAGCAAGGCAAAAAACGTCATCGAAACCTGCCGAATGCTGGTAGAGCTTCATGGCGGCGAAGTACCGCAAACCCGTGAGGAACTGGAAGCGCTGCCTGGGGTAGGCAGAAAGACTGCGAACGTGGTGCTCAACACGGCTTTCCGTCAACTGACCATGGCCGTTGACACGCATATTTTCCGGGTCAGTAATCGCACAGGTTTAGCGCCAGGCAAAAATGTCGTCGAGGTGGAACAGAAACTGATGAAGTTCGTTCCCAAGGAGTTTCTGCTCGACTCACATCACTGGCTCATCCTCCACGGACGTTATGTTTGCCTGGCCCGCAAGCCCCGCTGTGGCAGCTGTCGGATCGAAGACCTGTGCGAATACAAGCAAAAGACCTCTGACGATTGAGGTTCTATTGCTTTTATTGATTTACCGATTGAAAAAATCTTTTTTACCCGCCAGGAGATTGTCGATATAAGAGGCGCCAATGGCAGTCTTAGCCTGGAGTTAACCTTATGAGCACTGGCAAAGAACAACTGGACACAGAAGACGACTTCATCGCTGCCGAGGCCGATGATGCCGAGCCTGTGGTAGAGGTAGCGAAGACCAACCTGAGCAAACGTCGCACCATCGATAATCTCTTGGAGGAGCGCCGCTTGCAAAAGCAACTGGCCGATTA
This sequence comes from Pseudomonas sp. NPDC087697, assembly GCF_044743155.1. Classification (NCBI taxonomy): domain Bacteria; kingdom Pseudomonadati; phylum Pseudomonadota; class Gammaproteobacteria; order Pseudomonadales; family Pseudomonadaceae; genus Pseudomonas; species Pseudomonas sp. NPDC087697. The sequence goes on from NZ_JBIUVW010000004.1 coordinate 132,280, forward strand.
CGATTTTGACCTTTAACACCTGAAAGCCTCCCGAAATGGAGGCTTTTCACCAAGCCCTCAACCGCTGCAAAAAAGTCGCACACCGCACCTCATCAATCACTGGAGCAACGCTCACTGGCTCAATGGATCCAGAGCGGCCGTGACATCAAGGCAAGCCATCTGGTGGCTCGAGATCCGACCAGATCTGCGCTTACCTTCAAGCGTTTTCCATGCGCAAGACACTACTCGCCCCGAGAGAATCAAACCAGACCATTACGCTGCGCAAGCTCGATCAGGTCAACCAGCGAGCGAGCATTGAGCTTTAATAGCAGACGCGTTTTGTAAGTACTGACGGTTTTATTGCTGAGGAACATTCCATCGGCAATTTCTTTGTTGGTCTTGCCTCGGGCCAACTGTTGTAAAACCATCATCTCCCTTCCAGACAGACGATCCACCATGTCTGCTTCACTCGCATTCCCCAAACTTGAGCGAACCGAGTGCAAGGCTTGATTTGGAAAGTAACTGTACCCGGACAGTACAGCCTTGATTGCACTGAGCAGCTCGGTGAGATCCTGCTGCTTGCAGACATACCCGGCAGCCCCCGCCTGCATGCAACGCATTGAAAAATGTCCGGGGGCTTGCGAAGTCAAGACCAGTACTTTCAAAGGCATGGCGGTCGAGGTCAAGCGTGCAATAACTTCCAGGCCATCGAGTTTCGGAATACCGATATCCAGTATCACTATATCCGGCATATGTTCACGGGCAAGTTGCAATGCATCTACACCATTGTCCGTTTCAGCAATAACTTCGTAGCCATGACGTTCCATTAGCATACGTACAGCAAGACGAATGACGGGGTGATCATCCACGATCAGCACTTTATTCATGGGCAAGTCCAATTTTCGCTGTTCGAATTTTTAGAGCTCGCACAATAGCGTAGTCGTTTCGCCCTTGGGATGCTGCCCACCCCAACCACCCACACCGAGAGACAATCCCTACAAAAAACAAGGATTCGCCCTACAAGAACTCATAAAAAACTATGTCTCTTAAAGTTTACTCGAGATCATACCCTCCTCTGGCAAACTGTTTTCTTCAGCGGGCATCGAAGAAAATTATCTGGCAGCATGCAATCTATCCCGGCAAGTCTGGGACACTGGTCTATTATCAAAAATAACCGGTGAGTTCCAGCTCCAAACTGATACCAAACAAAAACCCGCAAAACCGCCAGCGCGCCACCCGGCAATCTCAAACATTCACTTACCTTCCCGAGCCTCCAAGGATATAAAAAAACTGACGTTCGACACCCAGATAAATCACACTAAAAGAAAGCTATTGAACCACTCTAAATAATGATAAAACTGCAAAGCAGAGCGATCCAAAAACCGCTTTACAGTCAGTGATCAATCCACACTATACAACCACCATCACTTAACATCTTTCGCCCATAAGGAATCCACTAGAGAACACTTTTAACGAGCAATCAGAATGACAAAACCTCAAAAGAAAATAACCAACCCGATGACTATAATTGCGATATTCGCGGCACTCTCCGAAACGTCGGCGGCTGTATCGTTGCCCTTCCTCGACAACCAGGAGCGCCAGACTTACATCTGGTTTCTGATCAGCTTTCCTTTTTACCTGCTCTTCCTGTTCTTTATCACACTAAACTTCAACTACAAATCATTGTATGCACCTTCTGACTTTCAAAAAAGCAAGCAGTTTATAAAAGTCATCGACGACTCTGCCCGGCCAGAAAAAAACAAAAAAACCTCCATCAACGACCCTATTGAAAAGGATAATCAACCGAACTCTATCAAGGAAAGCGCTCACGCCCAGTTTGACGAACTACACAGCCACTCCTCTGTAAAATCCACATTCAAGCGAGGTAAACCCGACTATCTGCTTCAGAGCGCGCAAGACCCACCCGCCTATATAACGTTTATCGCTAATCAGTTCACCCGGCACCAAGTTCCTTTACCTGCTTCGATGCACGGCATGCGGATCATTGATGCCCGATGGATACGAAAAAAGAAAGATCTCGGCAATTTGATGACAACGCTCTATTTGAGAAAACACAGCCACAGTGAAACGATCGTATTTCTTACGAGCGGCGAGTCGGAACATCTGATTAACGAAAGAGCACTCAAAAAATCAGATGCAAAAATACCAGAGTCCAAAGACTCTCTTTATATGATTTATAACTTGAGCACATTGGCGATGACAGTCGTCAGCCAGAACTGATACCTGTCCCGCATCGAGCAACAGAATAAATAGTCTCTGACAAAGACAGAGCAGAAAGGAGGTACCGACAATCCAGGCAATCAAGGCCCAGACTTAGTGACGCAGATTCAGGATACAAATACCCAGACACGAATTCTTCGATCGAATTGTGGTCCCGCTACAAGCGGGGCCACAATTACTGATCATACCAAAAGCATCAGAACAGCTTGCGGCCCTTGTTTGCGGCAATGCGCATACGCAGAGCGTTCAGCTTGATGAAGCCGGCTGCATCAGCCTGGTTGTAGGCGCCGCCATCTTCTTCGAAGGTAGCAATGTTGGCGTCGAACAACGACTCGTCGGATTTACGACCGGTGACGATCACGTTGCCCTTGTACAACTTCAGGCGAACCACACCGTTCACATGCGCCTGGGAAGCATCGATCATCTGTTGCAGCATCAGACGCTCCGGGCTCCACCAGTAACCGGTGTAGATCAGGCTGGCGTATTTAGGCATCAGCTCGTCCTTGAGGTGCGCCACTTCACGGTCCAGGGTGATCGACTCGATCGCCCGGTGAGCACGCAGCATGATGGTGCCGCCTGGGGTCTCGTAGCAGCCACGGGACTTCATGCCGACGTAACGGTTCTCGACGATGTCCAGACGGCCGATACCGTGTTCGCCACCGATACGGTTCAGGGTCGCCAGCACGGTAGCCGGGGTCATTTCGACGCCGTCCAGTGCAACGATGTCGCCGTTGCGGTAAGTCAGTTCCAGGTACTGCGCCTTGTCAGGAGCGTTCTCCGGGGAGACGGTCCAACGCCACATGTCTTCTTCGTGCTCGGTCCAGGTGTCTTCCAGCACGCCGCCTTCGTAGGAGATGTGCAGCAGGTTGGCATCCATCGAGTACGGGGATTTTTTCTTGCCGTGACGCTCGATCGGGATCGCGTGCTTCGCGGCATAATCCATCAGCTTCTCGCGGGACAGCAGGTCCCACTCGCGCCAGGGAGCGATCACTTTCACGCCTGGCTTGAGCGCATAGGCGCCCAGTTCGAAGCGAACCTGGTCGTTGCCCTTGCCGGTCGCGCCGTGGGAAATGGCGTCAGCGCCGGTTTCATTGGCGATTTCGATCAGGCGTTTGGCGATCAACGGACGAGCGATGGAAGTACCCAGCAGGTACTCGCCTTCGTAAACGGTGTTGGCGCGGAACATCGGGAAAACGAAATCACGCACGAATTCTTCGCGCAGATCGTCGATGTAGATTTCTTTTACGCCCATGGCTTGTGCCTTGGCGCGGGCCGGCTCGACCTCTTCACCCTGACCCAGGTCAGCGGTAAAGGTCACCACTTCACAGTTATAAGTATCCTGCAGCCACTTGAGGATCACCGAAGTGTCCAGGCCGCCGGAATACGCCAGAACGACCTTGTTTACGTCCGCCATGCCATCACTCCACGGGGTTCTACGGAAAGCAGAGAAGTCTACCGCCGCGAGAGGATAATTTACAGTGGCGCGACAGCTTATGATGACGAAGCGACAGATTATGTCGAGCGAGCGACGATTTCAGCCGGTTCAGGAGGTCGCCGCAGCGGTGCCTGTCGAACTGACTTGCGGGGCCGGTTTGTCGGTGGGTGCGACGCGCTCAAGGTGAACGTTGACCCGGCGATTCTTGGCCCGATTGGTGGTGTTGGTGTTGGGAGCCAACGGATAACGTTCGCCGTGAAAGCGCAGGGTGATCTGTGATTCCTGGATACCATTGGCCTTGAAGAAGTCCATCACCGCCAGCGCTCTGCGCCGGGACAGATCACGGTTGGTCAGACGATTGCCGCTGTTATCGGAATGGCCATCGAGCTCAATGTGATTGACCGTCGGGTCGGCCTTCATGAATGTCAGCATGACCTGCAGCTTGGCTTTGGCTTGCGCGTCCAGATCGATACCTCCGCCCGGAAAACCAACCTCAGCCTGCTTCACCTGCTCATAATTCATCGGCAGCAACTTGGCGACACACGCCTGGTAATCGGCGTAGGCCTTGCTGAATTTGACCGGCAACAAACGGACTTCCGACACCCCACCATCGCGCGAGTAATGACGAACCAACGGACTGCGCCCGTCCATCAAGCCACCAATAAGGCGTCCGGCCTGGAGCTGCGAACTGTTGAACAGCACCTCGCCGCTGCCGACTTTGACCGAACCCAGATTGATATCACCACGCCCAGGCTGCCAAGGCGCCTCGGCAGCCAGCAAGGTCGCCGAACCGCCCGCGATCATTGGGTTGTAAGCCTTCAGACGAAAGGTTGCCTGCTCGCCTGCGCGCCGCACGAACTCACCCGAGCCGAAATCAGTAATCGGCTGGATCAGGCGACATTCGAACTTGTCGCCTTCGACCGTCCACTCGATGCTTTCCAGACGCGTCTGGAAAGTGAGCGCCATCGCAGGAAGGCTGGCAAACACGCTGAGCAAGGCTAAATAACGCTGGCGCACGGGAGGCTCCACTGGCTTCTACAACAAAAAGACCGATACACATGATTACGGCATACCTTTGTCATATCGGAAGCTTGCTGCAAAACTTGATAGCGAGTGCCTGGATGAGTCTTTTCCGGTAGCATTCCCTTGAGTTTGACCCGCCTGGAATCCCCAATGTCCGACCGCCTGACCCTGCTGCGTCCCGACGACTGGCATATTCATCTTCGCGATGGTGCTGTGTTGCCCAATACTGTCGCGGATGTCGCGCGCACCTTTGGTCGCGCCATCATCATGCCTAACCTGGTACCACCGGTGCGTAACGCCGCTGAAGCCGACGCCTATCGCCAGCGCATTCTCGCTGCGCGCCCGGCCGGCAGCCGTTTCGAACCGTTGATGGTGCTCTACCTGACCGACCGGACTACCCCCGATGAAATTCGCGAGGCCAAGGCCAGCGGTTTCGTTCACGCCGCCAAGCTTTATCCGGCTGGCGCGACCACCAACTCGGATTCTGGTGTCACCAGCATCGACAAGATCTTCCCTGCGATCGAGGCCATGGCCGAGGTCGGGATGCTCTTGTTGGTTCACGGTGAAATCACCCGTGGCGACGTCGATGTCTTCGACCGCGAAAAAATCTTCATCGACGAGCACATGCGCCGGGTCGTGGAGCGTTTCCCAACGCTCAAAGTGGTGTTCGAACACATCACCACCAGCGATGCCGTGCAGTTCGTCAACGAAGCTTCGGCCAACGTTGGCGCAACCATCACCGCTCACCACCTGCTGTATAACCGCAACCACATGCTGGTGGGCGGGATTCGTCCGCACTTCTATTGCCTGCCGATTCTCAAGCGCAATACACACCAGGTCGCCCTGCTTGATGCCGCCACCAGCGGCAGCGAGAAGTTCTTCCTGGGCACTGACTCTGCCCCGCACGCCCAGCATGCCAAAGAAGCCGCGTGTGGCTGTGCCGGTTGCTACACCGCTTATGCCGCGATCGAGATGTACGCCGAGGCCTTTGAACAGCGTAATGCGCTGGACAAGCTCGAAGCCTTCGCCAGCCTCAACGGCCCGCGTTTCTACGGCCTGCCGGTGAACTCCGATCGCATTACCCTGGTCCGCGAAGAATGGACCGCCCCAACCAGCCTGCCGTTCGGCGAGCTGACTGTCATCCCGCTGCGCGCCGGTGAAAAACTGCGCTGGCGCCTGCTGGAGGAACACGCGTGAGTGAAGACCATTTCGACGACGAACAGGACGGTAATGGCGGCGGAGGTGGTTCACGCCACCCGATGGCAGCCAGGTTCCGTGGATACCTGCCAGTCGTCGTCGACGTTGAAACCGGTGGTTTCAACTGTGCCACTGACGCCCTGCTGGAAATTGCCGCCACGACTATTAGCATGGACGAAAAAGGTTTTGTGTTCCCTGATCACACCTACTTCTTCCGTGTAGAACCGTTCGAAGGCGCCAACATCGAAGCCGCAGCGCTGGAGTTCACCGGGATCAAGCTCGATCACCCACTGCGCATGGCCGTGAGTGAAGAGACGGCTCTGACCGACATCTTCCGTGGTGTGCGCAAGGCTCTGAAGGCCAACGGCTGCAAGCGGGCGATCCTGGTTGGCCACAACAGCAGCTTCGACCTGGGCTTCCTCAACGCCGCCGTCACGCGCCTGGACATGAAGCGCAATCCGTTTCACCCGTTCTCCAGCTTCGACACCGCGACGCTGGCAGGTCTGGCTTACGGTCAAACGGTCCTGGCCAAGGCATGCCAGGCAGCAGACATCGACTTCGACGGCCGCGAGGCTCACTCGGCACGCTACGACACCGAGAAGACGGCCGATCTGTTCTGCGGCATCGTCAATCGCTGGAAGCAAATGGGCGGCTGGGAAGATTTCAACGACTGATTCAGTCGCTGGATTTATCCCGCCCATAAAAAAACCGGCCTCAGCAGCCGGTTTTTTTATGCCTGACGCGTGGCTTACAGCTTGCCAGCGTTCTCGGTCAGGTAAGCTGCAACGCCTTCTGGCGAAGCAGTCATACCCTTGTCGCCTTTTTTCCAGTTGGCTGGGCAAACTTCGCCGTGCTCTTCGTGGAATTGCAGGGCGTCGACCAGACGAATCAGCTCTTCCATGTTACGGCCCAGTGGCAGGTCGTTGACGATCTGCGAGCGAACAACGCCTTTGTCGTCGATCAGGAATGCGCCACGGAAAGCCACGCCGCCTTCGGACTCAACGTCGTAGGCTTTGGCAATATCATGCTTCATGTCAGCAGCCATGATGTACTGAACCTGACCGATGCCGCCGGCATTGATCGGGGTGTTGCGCCAGGCGTTGTGGGTGAAGTGCGAGTCGATCGAAACAGCGATCACTTCAACGTTACGTGCCTTGAAGTCAGCCATGCGGTGGTCCAGAGCGATCAGCTCGGACGGGCAGACGAAGGTGAAGTCCAGTGGGTAGAAGAACACCAGGCCGTATTTGCCTTTGATGGCCGAGGACAGGGTAAAGCTGTCAACGATTTCGCCATTGCCGAGTACGGCCGGTACGGTGAAGTCAGGGGCTTGTTTGCCTACGAGTACGCTCATTGGATATCTCCTGGTGTGGTGGTGAAGAACGGTATCGAACCAGTCTGTCGCGGATAAACGACAGGTTCATGAATCGAGTGCCCTTCGCAAGGACCGGCCATCATACACCGCGTTTTTGACCAGTCCTTAGCGCTTTTTACAACAGCATCAAAAACCTCGGCGCCGGTTTTCACCACACGATCCCGGACCTCGCTATGCCGTTCGTCAGGCAGACACCACTCTGATGCAAAGCCTGCCGAAACCACTTTGACAATCATTCTCGTTAACATTAAGATCCGTCGCAATTGAGCCATAACCAACGACGGTTCTCACTTTATGTATGTCTGCCTCTGCACTGGCGTCACCGACGGCAAAATCCGCGATGCGATTTATGAAGGTTGCTGCAGCTACCGCGAGGTACGCCAAGCCACCGGCGTTGCCAGCCAATGCGGCAAATGTGCCTGCCTTGCCAAACAAGTGGTTCGCGAAACCCTGGCTGACCTGCAATTGAGCCAGGCGGCGATCCCCTACCCTGTAGAATTTTCGGCAGCGTAAATAGAACATTCTAAAGAACCGGACTTAGTGTCCGGTTTTTTTATGCCCGTAATTCAATCGCTTAGCGCCAGGATGCAGAACACAAACATTCTTATTCCGATTAATTTTCATATAGGATTCAATAACTTAGGTTTGACACTAACAACCGCTCAGCTCAAACTCCGCCTTATATAGGGTAATTAAAGGGCAGGACCCCATCATGAAAGGCGACATCACAGTCATCCAGCACCTCAACAAGATTCTTGCCAATGAGCTGGTCGCGATCAATCAGTACTTCCTGCATGCGCGCATGTATGAAGATTGGGGCCTGAACAAGCTCGGCAAGCACGAGTACCACGAATCCATCGACGAGATGAAACACGCGGACAAGCTGATCAAGCGCATCCTGTTTCTCGAAGGTCTGCCGAACGTCCAGGACCTGGGCAAGCTGCACATCGGCGAGCACACCAAGGAAATGCTTGAGTGTGACCTGCGCATCGAGCGCATCGGCCATGCCGACCTCAAAGTGGCTATCGCTCACTGTGAAACAGTCGGTGACTTCGGTAGCCGTGAACTGCTCGAAGATATTCTCGAGTCCGAAGAAGAACATATCGACTGGCTGGAAACTCAACTGAGCTTGATCGATAAAGTGGGTCTTGAGAACTATCTGCAATTGCAGATGGGCGACGAATAACTTCTACGACGCTAATCTCGACTCAATAAAAAGCCCCGCTCTCTTACGAGAAGCGGGGCTTTTTATTACCTGAATTCCGGTCTTTACCAAAATCCCTGTGGGAGCGAGCCTGCTCGCGATAGCGTCGTGTCAGTCGACATCACAATTGACTGACAGACCGCATTCGCGAGCAGGCTCGCTCCCACAAAAGCGGATCAGGCTTCGGTCTTGGCAGCAGCAGCTTTTGCAGCAGCTTCTTTGATCAGCGCCTGCAACGAACCGTCAGCAGCCATTTCAGTCATGATGTCGCTACCGCCGACCAGTTCACCACCCACCCATAGTTGCGGGAAGGTTGGCCAGTTGGCGTACTTTGGCAGGTTGGCACGGATTTCAGGGTTCTGCAGGATGTCCACGTAAGCGAACTTCTCACCACAGCCCATGACGGCCTGAGCGGCTTTCGCGGAGAAGCCACACTGTGGGGCATTCGGCGAGCCTTTCATGTAAAGCAGAATGGTGTTGTTAGCAATCTGCTCTTTAATAGTTTCAATGATATCCATGGAGCACCTCGGCTGAACTTTCCGACTCAGTTGTCGGCACGGTGACGCATTGTAACGGAAAGCCGAGCGCCATGCTCGGTCTCCCCGACAGACATACTTACGCCGCCGCGACAGTCACCGGAACACCATTAAGCGCCGCATTTCCGGACAACTCATCGAGCTGGCGCTCATCGGTCAGGTCGTTGGCACTGGAGCCCGGCTGCCCCATGGCAATGGTCATCTGCACACCCGGCCGGGCATGACCCCAACCGTGCGGCAGACTGACCACGCCTTTCATCATCTCGACACTGCTCAGCACTTCGACTTCGATCACCCCGACCCGTGAACTGACCCGCACCCGCTGCCCATCACTGAGCCCGCGACTGGAAAGATCGTCCGGGTGCATCAGCAACTGATGACGCGGCTTGCCTTTCACCAGACGGCGGTAGTTGTGCATCCACGAGTTATTGCTGCGCACATGACGGCGGCCGATCATCAACAGCTCATCGGCAGGTGGCGCTTGCAACGCGGCAAATCGCGCCAGATCAGCCAGGATCACCGGTGGCGCCGCCTGCACGCGCTGATTGGCGGTTTTCAGACGCGGCGCCAGGTTTGCCTGGAGAGCACCAAGGTCGACCCCATGAGGATGATCGAACAAGTTCGCCACCGACAACTTGTGCGGCGACGCATCACCGTATCGCCCTGCCCGCAAACCGAGATCGATCATCTGAGCCGGCGGTATCGTGGGCTTGAGTTCTTTGCCGGTCTTCGCGGCAAAAGCCTTGGCCAGCCCCACAAAAATCTCCCAATCATGCAGCGCACCTTCAGGCTTGGGCAGGATTGCCCGGTTGAAACGGCTGATGTTGCGCACCGCGAACATATTGAACGTGGTGTCGTAATGATCGTTTTCCAGCGCCGAGGTCGACGGCAGAATCAAGTCGGCGTAACGCGTGGTCTCGTTGATATACAGGTCGATGCTGAGCATGAACTCCAGCCCGTCCAGCGCCTGCTCCAATTGCCGGCCATTAGGTGTCGACAACACCGGATTACCGGCCACGGTGATCAGCGCCCGCACCTGCCCTTCGCCTTCGGTGAGCATCTCTTCGGCCAGCGCCGACACCGGCAACTCACCGCCGTATTCCGGACGGCCAGACACACGACTTTGCCAGCGATTGAAATGCCCGCCCGAGGTGGACGCCACCAGATCGACCGCAGGCTCGGTGCACAGCGCGCCGCCCACCCGATCAAGATTGCCGGTGACCAGATTGATCAGTTGTACCAACCAATGGCACAAGGTGCCGAACGCCTGGGTCGAAACGCCCATACGGCCATAACAAACTGCAGTCTTCGCGGCGGCGAAGTCTCGCGCCAGCTGACGAATCTGCTCGGCCGGCACTGCGCACAGAGGGCTCATGACCTCAGCACTGAAGGATGCGACGGCCTGACGAACCTCCTCCAGCCCGTCTACCGGCAAATGACTGTCGCAGGTCAGACCTTCAGCGAACAAAGTATTGAGCAACCCGAATAACAGAGCTGCGTCGCCACCTGGACGGACGAACACATGCTGATCGGCAATCGCTGCCGTCTCGCTGCGACGCGGATCGACCACCACCACTTTGCCGCCTCGGGCCTGAATCGCCTTCAAGCGCTTTTCGACATCCGGCACGGTCATGATGCTGCCGTTGGAGGCCAGCGGATTACCGCCCAGGATCAGCATGAAATCGGTGTGATCGATGTCCGGGATCGGCAGCAGCAAACCATGGCCGTACATCAAATGACTGGTGAGATGGTGAGGCAATTGATCGACTGAGGTTGCAGAGAACCGGTTGCGGGTTTTGAGCAAGCCGAGGAAGTAATTGCTGTGGGTCATCAACCCATAGTTGTGCACGCTGGGATTGCCCTGATAAACCGCGACGGCGTTCTGGCCATGGCGCTCCTGAATCGCCGACAGGCGTTCAGCCACCAGAGTGAACGCTTCGTCCCAGGCAATCGCTTGCCACTCGCTGCCGACCCGCAGCATTGGCTGTCGCAGGCGGTCGGGGTCGTTCTGGATATCTTGCAGCGCCACCGCTTTGGGGCAGATATGACCGCGACTGAAGCTGTCCTGCGGATCACCCTTGATCGAGGTGATTTGCACGCCAGCGTCGTCGGTTGCGGTGGTTTCGATGGTCAAGCCGCAAATGGCTTCACACAGGTGGCAGGCACGGTGATGAAGAGTCTTGGTCATGGCCATTCTCTGTTTTATTCGAGGCAACCGGCATCAGGTTGCGGGAACAAAACTATGGGCCGTGACTGAGCGCTGCGCCAGCGATGTTCGTCTTGTGAATCGAAGGCCATCAGGCCCGCCGATATCAGCCCTGTGGAAGCCTGGGCGGCGCTTGCAGCTGGATTTCCTGGATGGTTTCGATCTGCTCCTGGGCAATGTGCACCCCCGTGAGCTCGCCGATCAGGCGCCAGTGCTCGTCGAGCCCGGCACTGACGGTAGCCATGCGGTCGATCATCCGTCGCCCCGCAGCCTTGGTCACTTCGTCCTCGCTGCGCAGTAACTCAAAGGACATTGAGGTCATGGAAGCGGTCAGGTGGGTCAGGGAGCGCGCCGTGAGCCCGAGTAGCTCCAACAATTGCTGTTCTTTCGATTCCATTCCAAAGGCTTCCTGTGTCGCTCGTGACTTAGTTATAACCCAGCACTTTACATAAGCAAATGTTTCAAGCGAAGGCAGGCTGGATCCTGCCTGCAATCACCCTGGCCGACAGGTCAGAAACCGACCGGGACTGTGCTTTGCCCGCTCCGCTTGATTGCCAAGGCGCGCGAGGGCAGTGTACAAAGGGGTTGCTGCTGTCAGGAAACAGGCTTCAAAAGCGCTACTGCGGTTATCCCGTAGCCCCTCTGAAATCCCCTAAAAACCGTAGCCCTATTGGTAAGACGCGACATTTAATTATAAGATCGCGCCTTCCCCTATTTCGTCGCCCCGTGCGGCTTACGCCGCAGGTCTCGCCCGTTTTTCAGTTAAACAAGGCTTTGAGTATCTGCGGTCCGTTGCAAAAAGGTAGTCAATGATGAGCGCAAGGCACTTTCTCTCCCTGATGGATTGCACGCCCGAAGAGCTGGTCAGCGTGATCCGTCGAGGCATTGAGCTCAAAGACCTGCGTAACCGCGGCGTACTGTTCGAGCCGTTGAAAAACCGTGTGCTCGGGATGATTTTCGAAAAATCCTCGACGCGTACCCGGCTGTCGTTTGAAGCCGGCATGATCCAGCTTGGCGGCCAGGCGATTTTCCTGTCGCCCCGTGACACCCAACTGGGTCGGGGCGAACCGATCGGCGACTGCGCCATCGTCATGTCGCGCATGCTCGATGCAGTGATGATCCGTACCTTTGCCCACAGCACCCTGACCGAATTCGCTGCCAACTCGCGCGTGCCAGTGATCAACGGCCTGTCCGATGACCTGCACCCGTGCCAGTTGCTGGCCGACATGCAAACCTTTCTCGAACATCGCGGTTCGATCCAGGGCAAGACCGTGGCCTGGATCGGCGACGGCAACAACATGTGCAACAGCTATATAGAAGCCGCCATTCAGTTCGACTTCCAGTTGCGCATCGCCTGCCCCGAAGGTTATGAGCCGAACCCGGAATTCGTCGCCAAAGCAGGCGATCGAGTGACCATCGTCCGCGATCCTCGGGATGCGGTACTCGGCGCCCATCTGGTCAGCACCGACGTCTGGACCTCCATGGGCCAGGAAGAAGAAACCGCCAAACGCCTCAAACTGTTCGCGCCATTCCAGGTCAATCGTGCCCTGCTCGACCTGGCCGCCGAGGATGTATTGTTCATGCACTGCCTGCCCGCTCACCGTGGCGAAGAAATCAGCGTCGACCTCCTCGACGACCCGCGCTCGGTCGCCTGGGATCAGGCCGAGAACCGTCTGCATGCGCAAAAGGCCCTGCTCGAGTTTCTCGTTGAGCCGGCATACCACCACGCATGAGTCATTCATTGCTGCTGAACCTGCGCAATCTGGCCTGCGGCTATCAAGACCAGCGAGTCGTCCAGAACCTCAACCTGCACCTCAATGCCGGTGACATCGGTTGCCTGCTCGGCTCGTCTGGCTGCGGCAAGACCACCACCCTGCGTGCGATTGCAGGCTTTGAACCGATTCACGAAGGGGAAATCCAGCTGGCGGGTGAAACCATCTCCAGCGCCGGTTTCACCCTCGCGCCGGAGAAACGCCGGATCGGCATGGTGTTCCAGGACTACGCGCTGTTCCCGCACCTGAGTGTGGCCGAGAACATTGCCTTTGGCATACGCAAGCATCCACAGAAAGATCGGGTCACCGAAGAAATGCTTGAACTGGTCAACCTGAAGAACCTCGGCAAGCGCTTCCCTCACGAACTCTCCGGCGGTCAGCAACAGCGCGTCGCGCTGGCCCGGGCATTGGCACCGGAACCGCAACTGCTGCTGCTCGACGAACCTTTCTCCAACCTCGATGGCGAATTACGCCGCAAACTCAGCCATGAAGTCCGGGACATCCTCAAGGCTCGCGGCACCAGTGCAATTCTGGTGACTCACGACCAGGAAGAAGCCTTCGCCGTCAGCGATCAGGTCGGTGTTTTCAAGGAAGGTCGCCTGGAGCAGTGGGACACGCCTTACAACCTGTACCACGAACCGCAAACACCGTTTGTGGCGAGCTTTATCGGTCAGGGTTACTTCATTCGCGGTCAACTGCAGAGCCCGGAATCGGTGCAGACCGAACTGGGCGTGCTGCGCGGTAATCGCGCATACACCTGGCCGACCGGTGGCGCGGTGGATGTGTTGCTACGTCCCGACGATATCGTTTACGCGCCCGACAGCTCACTGAAAGCACGGATCGTTGGCAAGACCTTTCTGGGCGCATCGACTTTGTATCGCTTGCAGTTGCCGACCGGCAGCCAACTGGAATCGATCTTCCCGAGCCATGCCGATCATCTGGTCGGCGCCGATGTCGGAATTCGCGTAGCCGCCGAACACCTGGTGCTGTTCCAGGCACCCGGCAGCACGGCGGCGCAGATTCCGGCGGTAGAATTCGGGGTTCGCCGGTACAGCACCGCTAGTTGATGACTACGGACTAATGTGGGAGCGGGCTTGCTCGCGAAAGCGGACTGTCAGACGACATCATCGTTGACTGGCATACCGCCTTCGCGAGCAAGCGAACGTCGCCCGGCCCTTCCCACATTGGATTGTCGTTGTCAGTTAACCGAGCATCAACGTCCCGCTGGCCACCAGCGTCGCGCTACCACCGATTTTCACCCGCTCTCCCTCCAGGCGACAGAACAACTCCCCGCCCCGCGCCGAACACTGATACGCCGTCAGGCTTGATTTGCCCAAACGCTGCGACCAATAAGGAATCAGCAAGCAATGAGTCGAACCGGTGACCGGGTCCTCGTTGATACCGATGGCCGGCGCGAAGTACCGCGAGACGAAATCATGCCGCGTTCCGCGCGCCGTAATGATTGCGCCAAGCCAGGGCAACTTCGCCAGCGCGACCATGTCCGGCCGGCAATCGAGCACTGCCTGCTCCGACTCCAGCACCACGAACAATTCGTTGGAACCCCGCACCTCAACCGCCTGCACGCCCAGCGCCCGCTCCACATCGAGGGTCGCGCCCACTTCGCGCAGCTCAATCGCCGGAAAATCCAGCCATAGTCGTTCGCCTTCCCGACTCACACTCAAGGGGCCCGACTTGCTGATGAAATCCAGCCGTTCAACCGGTTCTTTATAGACCTCGAACAATACATAAGCGCTGGCCAGCGTCGCATGGCCGCACAACGGCACCTCGGTGGTCGGCGTGAACCAGCGGATATGCCAACCTTGCGCCTCACGCACCACAAAGGCGGTTTCGGCGAGATTGTGTTCGGCGGCGATTTTTTGCATCAGGTCATCGGCGAGCCAGGCGTCGAGCCGATAGACCATTGCCGGATTACCACTGAACGGTCGGTCGCTGAATGCATCGACCTGATGAAACGCTAGCTGCATGGACGCTCTCCTTCTTGTAGGTGAGGACGAGCATGCATCAGTCACGGCATGGCAACCAGAGACAGAACCCGCCGATTTTCACCATACAGCGCAGCAGTCAGACCCGACCGATATCGGCGAATTTGGCCTGGGTGTACTCGGCCAGCACCGTCGCGGCCAGTTCGACTTCCAGACCACGCCGGCCAGCACTGACGTAGATGCTCGCGAAAGGTTGAGCGCTGTTATCGATGAAGGTGCGCAAACGCTTCTTCTGTCCCAATGGACTGATTCCGCCCAGCAAGTAACCGGTCGCCCGTTGCGCTGCAGCGGGATCAGCCATTTCGACTTTTTTCACCCCGGCAGCATGCGCCAGCGCCTTCAAGTCCAGGCTTCCGACGACCGGCACGACGGCCACCAGCAATTCCCCCTTCTCACTCGCGGCCAACAGCGTCTTGAACACCTGTGCCGGATCCAGCCCCAGCTTTTCCGCAGCCTCCAACCCGTAGGATGCTGCCTTCGGATCATGTTCATAACTGTGCACACGATGTTCGGCACGAACTTTTTTCAACAGATCCAATGCGGGGGTCATGGCAGCTCCAAGCCTGGCGATAGAAGAAAAATACTGCGCTGAATTCTAGGTCATCACAGAGCAAAAGGCTCTATTACCGGGCTTGAATCCATTAATGGCAGGCAAACACAGGAGAAAATCCGGCAACGTCCAAGGGCCACCCAAATGATCATTCACCTGAATAATAGTTTAAATATGACCAATGGTTCACTTTCGACCTTTGACAGCAGTGTTTCTTGTCTATATTTTTTCGAATCTGAATAGTGTGCAAAAATTTCTAAGCAGCACCCGGCAGTAGGCCGAGACCAGGATGGGGATCCTGCCTCGGTGAAAATCGCGCTCAACCCTTTCGGAAAAAGCGCCCAACAACAACAAAAAAAGGATGTTTCCAATGACAACTGCATTACAACAACCATCGCTCTCGAGCCAATGCATGGCCGAGTTCCTGGGTACTGCCTTATTGATTTTTTTTGGTACTGGCTGTGTTGCCGCGCTCAAAGTCGCGGGTGCCAGCTTTGGCCTATGGGAAATCAGTATCATCTGGGGGATCGGTGTCAGCATGGCGATCTACCTGACCGCGGGTGTTTCCGGCGCTCACCTGAACCCGGCCGTCAGCATCGCGCTGTGCATTTTTGCCGATTTCGAGAAGCGTAAACTGCCGTTCTACATCTTCTCCCAGGTCGCTGGCGCCTTCTGTGCAGCGTTGTTGGTTTACACGCTTTACAGCAACCTGTTCTTCGATTTCGAACAAACTCACCAGATGGTTCGTGGCACAAAAGCCAGCCTCGAACTGGCCTCGGTGTTCTCGACCTTCCCGAACCCCGCCCTGTCGACGGGTCAGGCGTTTCTGGTGGAGGTGATCATCACTGCCATCCTGATGGGCGTGATCATGTCTCTGACCGATGACAACAATGGTCTGCCAAAGGGTCCGCTGGCGCCGCTGTTGATCGGCCTGCTGATCGCCGTCATTGGCAGCTCGATGGGCCCGCTGACCGGTTTTGCGATGAACCCGGCACGAGACTTCGGCCCTAAACTGATGACTTTTTTCGCTGGCTGGGGTGAAATTTCCTTCACTGGCGGACGTGATATCCCGTACTTCCTGATTCCGATCTTTGCACCGATCATCGGTGCCTGCCTCGGCGCTGCGGCTTATCGCGGGCTGATTGCCCGTCATCTGCCTATCGCCATACCTGCTACAAAGGATGCAGAACCTGCCATTGACGGCAAAGCACGAATTTCCTGAAAGCGGCGGCACGTGATCCTGCCCACCATTGATCACGCGCCCCAACCCACTCCCTTATTTCGTTCAAGGCAATCGACATGACCGACATTCAGAATAAGAACTACATCATTGCCCTCGATCAGGGTACGACCAGCTCCCGGGCGATCATTTTCGACCGTGACGCCAACGTGGTCTGCACCGCACAACGCGAATTCACCCAGCATTACCCACAAGCTGGCTGGGTCGAACACGACCCGATGGAAATCTTCGCCACCCAAAGCGCCGTGATGGTCGAGGCCCTGGCGCAAGCCGGCCTGCATCACGATCAAGTGGCAGCCATCGGCATCACCAACCAGCGTGAAACCACCGTGGTGTGGGACAAGACCACCGGCCGTCCGATCTACAACGCGATCGTCTGGCAGTGCCGCCGCAGCACCGAGATCTGCCAGCAGCTCAAACGCGATGGCCATGAGCAGTACATCAGCGAGACCACTGGCCTGGTTACCGACCCGTACTTCTCCGGCACCAAGCTCAAGTGGATCCTCGACAACGTCGAAGGCAGCCGCGAACGTGCACGCAAAGGCGAGTTGCTGTTCGGCACCATCGACAGCTGGCTGATCTGGAAATTTACCGGCGGCAAGACCCACGTCACCGATTACACCAACGCCTCGCGCACCATGCTCTTCAACATCCACACCCTGGAGTGGGACGCGAAGATGCTCGAGGTGCTGGACATCCCGCGCGAGATGCTGCCGGAGGTCAAGTCGTCGTCGCAAATCTACGGCCACACCAAGAGCGGCATCGCCATTGGCGGCATCGCTGGCGACCAGCAGGCCGCACTGTTCGGCCAGATGTGCGTTGAACCGGGCCAGGCGAAAAACACCTACGGCACCGGCTGCTTCCTGCTGATGAACACCGGCGACAAAGCGGTGAAATCCAGGCACGGCATGCTCACCACCATCGCCTGCGGCCCACGCGGCGAAGTCGCCTATGCGCTGGAAGGCGCGGTGTTCAACGGCGGTTCCACCGTTCAGTGGCTGCGTGACGAGTTGAAGATCATCAACGACGCTCACGACACCGAATACTTCGCCAACAAGGTCAAGGACAGCAACGGTGTGTACCTGGTGCCAGCCTTCACCGGCCTGGGCGCTCCGTACTGGGACCCGTATGCCCGTGGCGCGCTGTTTGGCCTGACTCGCGGCGTACGCGTGGATCACATCATTCGTGCAGCACTGGAGTCGATTGCCTACCAGACCCGCGATGTACTCGACGCCATGCAACAGGACTCCGGCGAACGCCTCAAGGCCCTGCGCGTGGACGGCGGCGCGGTAGCGAACAACTTCCTGATGCAATTCCAGGCCGATATCCTCGGCACCAAGGTCGAACGTCCGCAAATGCGTGAAACGACTGCACTGGGCGCCGCCTACCTGGCCGGCCTGGCCTGCGGTTTCTGGGGCAGCCTGGATGAACTGCGCGGCAAGGCGGTAATCGAGCGCGAGTTCGATCCACAACTGGACGAAACCGCGAAGGAAAAACTCTACGCCGGCTGGAAAAAAGCCGTCAGCCGCACCCGCGACTGGGAACCGCACGAAGGCGCTGAATAAGCCAAGTAGCGGATTCGTATCGGTATGTAACTGGTCGGGAGCAGATTCGTACGGCATCATGGGCAAATTTTGCACGGCAGCCCAAAGGAAGCCCCATGAATCTGCCTCCCCGTCAGCAGCAAATCCTCGAACTGGTCCGCGAACGCGGTTACGTCAGTATCGAGGAAATGGCTCAGCTGTTCGTCGTTACACCGCAGACCATCCGCCGCGATATCAATCAATTGGCGGAAGTGAATTTGCTGCGTCGCTATCATGGCGGCGCAGCTTACGATTCAAGTGTCGAAAATACCGCCTACGCCATGCGCGCCGATCAGATGCGCGATGAAAAACAACGCATCGCCGAAGCCATCGCCGCACAGATCCCCGATCACGCCTCGCTGTTCATCAACATCGGCACTACCACCGAATCCATCGCCCGGGCGCTGCTCAATCACAGCCAGCTCAAGGTGATCACCAACAACCTGCACGTCGCCTCGATCCTCAGCGCCAAGGATGACTTCGAAGTCCTGCTGGCCGGTGGCAACGTACGCCGTGATGGCGGCGTGGTGGGTCAGGCCTGCGTCGACTTCATCAACCAGTTCAAGGTTGACTTTGCGTTGGTCGGCATCAGCGGTATCGATGAAGACGGCAGCCTGCTCGACTTCGACTACCAGGAAGTGCGGGTCTCCCAGGCGATCATCGCCAATGCCCGGCAAGTCTTGCTGGCGGCAGACTCCAGCAAGTTCGGCCGCAACGCCATGGTCCGCCTGGGACCGATCAGCCTGATCGACTGCCTGGTGACCGACCACGCTCCAGTACCGGCATTGGCGCAACTGCTGAGCCAGCACAAGATTCGATTGGAAGTCGTTTAAACCGCGGAACGCGGTTAAACGACCGTAGGAGCACGGCTTGCCGGCGATGGCCTACTCAAGATCGCCATCGCCGGCAAGCCGTGCTCCTACATAATCTGCGACCCACTCCCCCTCGCGCCTGCATTTAATGTTCGGAAATTTTCCTTTCACCTCCCTTCGATCAGTATTTTCAATCGAAGTCGGCTAGCTGTGCCCGGATTTATGCGCTACCATTTTCGCAAATGAACATTAATGTTCGAATTCAAATATTAAAAGAATGACCGAGGCCCGCCGATGCCCACTTCAACCTTGCCTATGCCCCCTCTTGCCGAGGTCTACGATATCGCCGTCATCGGCGGTGGGATTAACGGTGTGGGGATTGCAGCGGATGCTGCCGGCCGCGGTCTTTCGGTGTTCCTTTGCGAAAAGGACGATCTGGCCAGCCACACCTCGTCCGCCAGCAGCAAGCTGATCCATGGCGGCCTGCGCTACCTCGAACATTACGAATTCCGTCTGGTGCGTGAAGCCCTGGCCGAGCGTGAAGTGCTGCTGGCCAAGGCCCCGCACATCGTCAAGCAGATGCGCTTCGTGCTGCCGCACCGTCCGCACCTGCGCCCGGCGTGGATGATCCGCGCCGGCCTGTTCCTCTATGACAATCTTGGCAAGCGGGAGAAACTCGCCGGTTCCAAAAGCCTGAAGTTCGGCGCCGACAGTGCGCTGAAAAGCGAGATCACCAAAGGCTTCGAATACTCCGACTGCTGGGTCGATGACGCCCGTTTGGTGGTGCTGAACGCCATGGCCGCTCGCGAAAAAGGCGCACACGTCCACACCCAGACCCGCTGCGTCAGCGCCCGTCGTAGCAAAGGTCTGTGGGAGCTGAACCTGGAACGCGCCGATGGCAGCCTGTTCTCGATCCGCGCCAAGGCGCTGGTGAACGCCGCCGGTCCATGGGTCGCCAAGTTCATTCGCGATGACCTGAAGATGGAATCGCCTTACGGCATCCGCCTGATCCAGGGCAGCCACCTGATTGTGCCGAAGCTGTACGAAGGCGAACACGCGCATATCTTGCAAAACGAAGACCAGCGCATCGTGTTCACCATTCCGTACCTCAATCAATTCACCCTGATCGGTACCACGGACCGCGAATACACCGGCGATCCGGCGAAAGTCGCAATCACCGAAGGCGAGACCGACTACCTGCTGAAAGTAGTCAACGCGCACTTCAAGAAACAAGTCAGCCGCAGCGACATCCTGCACACCTATTCCGGTGTTCGTCCGCTGTGCAACGACGAATCCGACAATCCATCGGCCGTGACCCGCGATTACACCCTGGCGCTGTCCGGCAGCGCTGAAGAAGCCCCGCTGCTGTCGGTGTTCGGTGGCAAGCTGACCACCTACCGCAAACTGGCCGAGTCGGCCATGGCGCAACTGGCACCGTACTTCAAGGACATGAAGCCGAGCTGGACCGCGCAGGCGACCCTGCCAGGCGGCGAAGACATGACCACACCGCAGGCATTGAGCGCGTTGATTCGCGACAAATTCGACTGGCTGCCGACGGAAATTGCCCGACGTTGGGCCACCACCTATGGCAGCCGCACCTGGCGCATGCTCGAAGGTGTACAGAGCCTGAACGACATGGGCGAACACCTGGGTGGCGGTCTCTACAGCCGCGAAGTCGATTACCTGTGCAGCGAAGAATGGGCAACCACCGCTCACGACATTCTCTGGCGTCGCAGCAAACTTGGCTTGTTCACCACCAAGGCGGAACAAGAGAACGTGCAGCTGTACCTGAATAAGGTCGAACAGAACCGCAGCAAGATCGAAGCGGCCTGATCGGTAATCCGGTTCAACGAAAGCCCCTGAATCTCACGATTCAGGGGCTTTTTGCATTCTGATGCACATCACAAATACCCTGTGGGAGCGAGCTTGCTCGCGATGAGTCCCGCACATCCAACATCGAGGTCGCCTGGCACACCGCTATCGCGAGCAAGCTCGCTCCCACAGGGTATTTGGTGACCGGGAGATTGCATTCGGTTTTCCGAACGAGACCCGTCAGTCGATTCGGTAAACCGGATAATCCGACCTGAAAAACAACACCATAAATATTTAATAACTTTTAAAATCAATAGCTTGATTGAATACGCCAGGCCTGGCACGAGTCATGCTCTACACTCTGGGACGAATGTCTGATGTGCCAACACTTCAGGAGCCGTCAAGGCATTCCGCAGTACATAAGGGCCGATGAACTGGCTCCATATAAAAACAATGTTGAGGAAAATTTGATGCGCATCGTTCCCCATATCCTGGGCGCAGCCATTGCGGCCGCTCTGATCAGCACGCCAGTTTTCGCCGCCGAACTCACCGGCACCCTGAAGAAGATCAAAGAGTCCGGCACCATTACTCTGGGGCATCGCGACGCTTCTATTCCGTTTTCCTACATTGCAGACGCTTCCGGCGTACCGGTCGGCTACTCCCACGATATTCAGCTGAAAATCGTCGAAGCCATCAAAAAAGACCTGGACATGCCGAACCTGAAGGTCAAGTACAACCTGGTCACCTCGCAAACCCGTATTCCACTGGTGCAGAACGGCACTGTGGACGTCGAGTGCGGTTCCACCACCAACAACGTCGAGCGTCAGCAACAAGTTGACTTCTCCGTTGGCATCTTCGAAATCGGCACCAAGCTGCTGTCGAAAAAAGACTCGACCTACAAAGACTTCGCCGACCTCAAGGGCAAGAACGTCGTGACCACCGCCGGCACCACGTCCGAGCGCATTCTGAAGTCGATGAACGCCGACAAGCAGATGGGCATGAACGTCATCTCCGCCAAAGACCACGGCGAATCCTTCCAGATGCTGGAGTCGGGTCGTGCGGTCGCCTTCATGATGGACGACGCATTGCTGGCCGGTGAAATGGCCAAGGCCAAGAAGCCGACTGACTGGGCCGTGACCGGCACTCCACAGTCCTACGAAATCTACGGCTGCATGGTTCGCAAGGGCGACGAGCCGTTCAAGAAAGCTGTGGACGACGCCATTATCGCGACCTACAAGTCCGGCGAGATCAACAAGATCTACGAAAAGTGGTTCATGCAGCCAATCCCGCCAAAAGGCCTGAACCTGATGTTCCCGATGAGCGACGAGCTCAAGGCACTGATCGCCAATCCGACCGACAAAGCGGCTGACGAAAAGAAATCCTGATTTCTGACTAACCTTACCTCCTGACAGGGCCCGCGCCCTTTCAGGAGGCTGTCACTACCTGCTGGCACTTTTTGGAAGCACTCGAACCGGTGGTTGTCGAGCCGATCGCGTGTGCCTGACCGGAGTGGCCTGTACGGTTAGTTCGTTAGCTCAAATTCGGATGCCGGAAGTTCATATCCAAGGCGCTGTGACGAGTCATAGCTCGCTATGGCGAGGAACAGCAACGAAGGATATGGGCTCGGCAACGAAGTTGACTAACAGAACTGACCACACAGGCCACCAAGTCAGAAGGGAACGGAGTTTCCCAGGCGGGCACTTGTACATCGATCGATCTGAGGGGAGACCCTAATGAATTACAACTGGGATTGGGGCGTGTTCTTCAAGTCCACCGGCGTGGGCAGCGAGACCTATCTCGACTGGTACATCACAGGTTTGGGCTGGACTATCGCCATCGCCGTCGTGGCCTGGATCGTCGCGTTACTACTGGGCTCCGTGCTCGGTGTCATGCGCACCGTGCCGAATCGCGTGGTATCGGGCATCGCCACCTGCTACGTGGAACTGTTCCGTAACGTGCCGCTGCTGGTTCAGCTGTTCATCTGGTACTTCCTGGTGCCCGATCTGCTGCCCGAAAACCTGCAACAGTGGTACAAACAGGATCTTAACCCGACCACCTCGGCTTACCTGAGCGTTGTCGTTTGCCTGGGTCTGTTCACCGCCGCCCGAGTCTGCGAACAAGTGCGCACCGGCATCCAGGCGTTGCCGCGTGGCCAGGAATCGGCCGCTCGCGCCATGGGCTTCAAGCTGCCGCAAATCTACTGGAACGTGCTGCTGCCCCAAGCCTACCGGATCATCATTCCGCCGCTGACCTCGGAATTTCTCAACGTCTTCAAGAACTCGTCCGTAGCCTCGCTGATCGGCCTGATGGAACTGCTCGCGCAGACCAAACAGACCGCCGAGTTCTCCGCCAACCTGTTCGAAGCCTTCACCCTTGCGACACTGATCTACTTCACCCTGAACATGAGCCTGATGCTGCTGATGCGCATGGTTGAGAAGAAAGTTGCGGTGCCTGGCCTGATCTCCGTGGGGGGTAAATAATGGACCTCGATTTCAGTGGAATCGTCCATGCCGTCCCCGGTATGTGGAACGGCATGGTCATGACCCTGCAACTGATGGTGCTCGGCGTCGTTGGCGGGATCATCCTGGGCACTATCCTGGCGTTGATGCGTTTGTCCCACAGCAAAATGCTGTCGAACATCGCCGGCATATACGTGAACTACTTCCGCTCGATCCCGCTGCTGCTGGTGATCACCTGGTTCTACCTGGCGGTACCGTTCGTGCTGCGCTGGATCACCGGCGAAGACACGCCGATCGGCGCGTTCACCTCGTGCATCGTGGCCTTCATGATGTTCGAAGCCGCGTACTTCTGCGAAATCGTCCGTGCCGGTGTGCAGTCGATTCCCAAAGGTCAGATGGGCGCAGCCCAGGCGTTGGGCATGAGCTACGGCCAGATGATGCGCCTGATCATCCTGCCGCAAGCGTTTCGCAAGATGACACCGCTGTTGCTGCAACAAAGCATCATCCTGTTTCAGGACACCTCGCTGGTCTACACCGTCGGCCTGGTGGACTTCCTCAATGCTTCGCGGGCCAGTGGCGACATCATCGGCCGCTCCAATGAGTTCCTGATCATCGCAGGTCTCGTGTACTTCACAATCAGCTTTGCCGCCTCGCGGCTGGTCAAGCATCTGCAAAAAAGGTTTGCCGTATGATTTCTATCAAGAACGTCAACAAGTGGTATGGCGACTTCCAGGTACTGACTGATTGCAGCACCGAGGTCAAAAAAGGCGAAGTGATTGTGGTGTGCGGGCCGTCCGGCTCCGGTAAATCCACCTTGATCAAATGCGTCAACGCCCTGGAACCGTTCCAGAAAGGCGATGTGGTGGTCGATGGCACGTCCATCGCCGACCCGAAGACCGACCTGCCGAAACTGCGCTCGCGCGTCGGCATGGTGTTCCAGCATTTCGAATTGTTCCCGCACCTGACCATCACCGAGAACCTGACCATCGCGCAGATCAAGGTGTTGGGCCGCAGCAAGGAAGAAGCCACCAAGAAAGGCTTGCAACTGCTTGAGCGCGTCGGCCTCTCGGCTCACGCCCACAAGCACCCGGGCCAGCTCTCCGGTGGGCAGCAGCAGCGTGTGGCTATAGCCCGCGCGCTGGCCATGGACCCGATCGTCATGCTGTTCGATGAACCGACCTCGGCGCTGGACCCGGAAATGGTCAACGAAGTGCTGGACGTGATGGTGCAACTGGCCCACGAAGGCATGACCATGATGTGCGTGACCCACGAAATGGGTTTCGCCCGCAAGGTGGCGGACCGGGTGATCTTCATGGACCAGGGCAAGATCATCGAAGACTGCAAAAAAGAAGAGTTCTTCGGTGACATCAACGCCCGCTCCGACCGTGCGCAGCATTTCCTCGAGAAGATTCTGCAGCACTAACAACAGCACCGCTCCCTACCTGTGGGAGCGAGCTTGCTCGCGATGACTGCCTACCAGTCAATGATGATGTCGACTGTCAGTCCGCTATCGCGAGCAAGCTCGCTCCCACAAGGGCCATTGGTGGTCTGGAGATTTGTGTTGTGGTTGACCCAAGGCATCTGTGATGAAATGCGACCCCACTCTCTATCGCGCCGCGCCGCCATCACTCGCCGTGAAACCCCGTCTGATTCGCCATCTGTTTCTGCCACCGCTGGTCATCCTGTTGATGGTCGGGCTGGGTTACGTCGGCTTCTGGGTCAGCGAACACTACGGTATTCGCAGCCTCAGCGAGAACGGTCAACGTCAGCTGGAACTGCATGCCCGCGCGGTCGAAAGCGAAATCAGCAAATACACTTACCTGCCCAGCCTTCTGGAACTCGAGTCGAGTGTTTCCGAACTGCTGGCCGACCCGTCGCCTGAACACCGGCAAGCGGTCAATGATTACCTCGAAGGCCTGAACCGGCGCAGCCGCAGTCGGGCAATCTACGTGATGGACACCACCGGTCGGGTGCTGGCTACCAGCAACTGGCGTGATGTCGACAGCTACCTGGGTGAAGACCTGTCCTTCCGTGCCTATTTCCAGAATGCCGTCCGCGGCCAGCCGGGGCGTTTCTACGGCATCGGCAGCACCAACGGCGAACCCGGTTACTACCTGGCCCATGGCCTGGAAGAGCAAGGCAAAATCATCGGCGTCGCAGTGGTCAAAGTCCGCCTCGAAGCCATGGAAGAGCGCTGGCAGCGTGCACGCCTGGAAGCCTTCGTCAGCGACGAGAATGGCATCATCATTCTGTCCAGCGACCCGGCGCGCCGACTCAAATCGGTTCGCCCGCTCAGCGACGACACCAAAGAACGCCTGGCCCGCAGCCTGCAATATTACTGGTTCCCGCTCAACGAACTGGAACCGCTGGCCCGTGAGCGGCTGTCCGAAGGCGTGGAAAAAATAACCTTCCCGGCCAACACCGAACTGGTCTCCGATGAACAGGAGATCAGCTACCTGTCACAGACCCGGCCGCTCGGTGATACACCGTGGAATTTCACCCTGCTCACACCGCTTCAGGATTTGCGTCGTGAAGCGATCAATCAGGGCATTCTCGTCGCTGTGGCCTTCGCGCTGGTGGCGTTCCTGCTGATCGCCTGGAACGAACGACGCAAAGTCATCGCCACCCGCCTCGCCGCCCGTGAAGCGCTGCAAGAAGCCAACAACCAGCTTGAACGCAAGATTGCCGAACGCACTACCGATCTGCGGGCCAGCAACGAACGCCTGAAAAGCCAGATCCGCGAACGTCGCCAGGCCGAAGAAACGCTGCGCCGGGCTCAAGATGAACTGGTACAGGCCGGAAAACTCGCGGCCATCGGCCAGATGTCCACCAGCATTGCCCATGAATTGAACCAGCCGCTGGCCGCGTTGCGCACCTTGTCCGGCAACACCGTGCGCTTTCTTGAGCGCGGTCAACTGGACATCGCCAGTGCCAACCTGAAAACCATCAACGAACTGATCGACCGCATGGGTCGGATCACTGCCAGCCTGCGCTCTTTTGCCCGGCGCGGCGACGACCAGGGCCAGGCCAGCCTCGGCAAAGCGGTAGACGCCGCCTTGCAGCTGCTTGGCGCCCGCCTTGAAAGCGCTCATTTGCGGTTGCACCGCGAGTTCAGCGACGTGCAAGTGCAAATCGACCAGACTCGTCTGGAACAGATCCTGGTCAACCTGATCGGCAACGCCCTGGACGCCATGCAAGCGCAGCCACTGCCCGAACTATGGCTGGAAGGTGACATCGTCGACGGCAAATATCGCCTGCGCGTACGTGACAACGGCCACGGTATCGACGCCGAAACCCGCAAGCACTTGTTCGAACCTTTCTTTACCACTAAACCCGGCGAACAGGGCCTGGGCCTCGGCCTGACCCTGTCGGCGAGCCTGGCCGCCGCCACTGGCGGACACCTGGGCGTCGAACACCCGGCCAGTGGTGGTACCACTTTCGTCCTCAGTTTACCGCTGGTAAGCCCCCTTCCCGCCGAGCCAATATGAACAACGACCTTAGTGTGCTGATCGTCGAAGACGATCCCCATGTCCTGCTCGGTTGCCAGCAGGCCCTGGCTCTGGAAGATATTCCCTGTGAAGGCGTTGGCAGCGCTGAAGAGGCACTGGCGCGGGTCGGCGACAACTTCGCCGGGATTGTCATCAGCGACATTCGCCTGCCGGGCATTGATGGCCTGGAGCTGCTGAGCCGGTTGAAGGCCCGTGACCGCAGCCTGCCGGTGGTGCTGATCACCGGTCATGGCGACATCTCGATGGCGGTCGGCGCGATGCAAAAAGGCGCCTACGACTTCATGGAGAAACCGTTCTCCCCCGAACGTCTGGTAGACGTCGCGCGCCGCGCCCTGGAGCAACGCAGCCTGGCCCGCGAAGTAACCTCGTTGCGTCGACAACTCGCCGAACGCGATTCCCTTGAGGGGCGAATCATCGGCCGCTCGCCCGCCATGCAGCACCTGCGCGAGCTGATCGCCAACGTCGCCGACACCTCGGCCAACGTGCTGATCGAAGGAGAGACCGGCACCGGCAAGGAGTTGGTCGCGCGTTGCCTGCACGACTTCAGTCGCCGTCAGTCGCAGCAATTCGTCGCACTGAACTGCGGTGGCCTGCCGGAAAACCTCTTCGAAAGCGAAATCTTCGGCCACGAAGCCAACGCCTTTACCGGTGCCGGAAAAAGGCGGATCGGCAAGATCGAACACGCCGACGGCGGCACGTTATTCCTCGATGAAGTGGAAAGCATGCCATTGCCGCTGCAAATCAAACTGCTACGGGTCTTGCAGGAGCGCACGCTGGAGCGGCTTGGCTCGAACCAGAGCGTTGCGGTCGACTGCCGGGTGATCGCGGCGACCAAGTCCGACCTCGACGACTTGAGCAAGGCCGGCCAGTTTCGCAGCGACCTGTATTACCGCTTGAACGTGGTGACCCTGGAACTTCCACCGCTTCGTGAACGCCGCGAAGACATCCTCCAATTGTTCGAACATTTCCTGCAGCAATCGTCCCTGCGCTTTGACCGTACGCTGCCTGAGCTGGATAACCAGACCCTGTCGAACCTGATGAGCCACGACTGGCCCGGCAACGTGCGCGAACTGCGCAACGTCGCCGAGCGTTTTGCCCTCGGTTTGCCGGCCTTCAAGAAATCCGGCAGCGGTGGCGCCGCCCAAGGCCTGGCATTCTCCGAAGCGGTGGAAGCCTTCGAGCGCAACCTGCTCAATGACGCCTTGCAGCGCAGCGGCGGCAACCTGACCCAGGCCAGCCTGGAGCTGGGCATGGCCAAGACCACGCTGTTCGATAAGGTCAAAAAATACGGCTTGAGCCACTAACCCTGCATCGAGAACATCCGTGGATCTACTGTTGAAAGCTGCACTGGGCGCCGCGGTGGTGGTGATCCTCGCCTTCCTCGCCAAAACCAAAAACTATTACATCGCAGGGTTGGTGCCGCTGTTTCCGACCTTCGCGCTGATTGCCCATTACATCGTCGGCAAGGGCCGCTCGCTGGACGACCTGAAGACCACCATCGTGTTTGGCATGTGGTCGATCATTCCGTACTTCGTTTACCTGGCGACGTTGTATGTGATGGTGGATCGGCTGCGGTTGGAGGCATCACTGGCTGTGGCGGCGCTCGCGTGGCTGATGGCGGCGACAGTGTTGGTCAGTGTTTGGGTGCGTATTCACGCCTGATAACGTGCGGTTCTCCAAAAGATCGCAGCCTGCGGCAGCTCCTACGGGTGTACGCGATCTTTCTAATGTCTGGCCCGTCCCTTGCATTTACCCCCTAAAGCCCGCCCGGCCTGCGCTCGTAATCGACCGCGCCGGCTTTGGAGGGGCGCTGCCATGGGTAAGAATACGTTTTGAATATCTTGGATCTCGACCACAGCCTGACAGCCCAGGCGCCGATTGCCCGACTGCTGGAAAGCGGTCGCGCGAATCGTCTGGACCTGCTCGATCTGGGACCCAAACTGCGTTTGTGGTCCAGTGAGAAAAACTACCGACGTTTTTCCGAACGCCTGCGCCAACGGCCACCTCATACGGGCCCACAGCCGGAAATATTTTTTATTGGTTCTGGCGACTACCACCACCTGACCCCGGCCTTCCTCGCTGAGATTACCGAGCCGGTCAGCCTGATCCATTTCGACAACCATCCCGACTGGGTGCGCTTCGCGCCGCGTCGGCATTGCGGTTCGTGGGTCAATCGGGCGCTAAAGATGCCGAACATCAAACGCATCGTCACCCTCGGGCCGTGCAGCGACGACCTGCATAACCCGCAACTGCGCGGCGGTAACCTCGGCGCGCTGAAGCGTGGTGACTTGCAACTCTTCCCCTGGCAGCACCCACCGTCCCAGGTCTGGGGCCTGATCGGCGATGGTGCCGGGCATCAACAGCTGGAAAACATGCTGCACTGGCGCAACCTGGCGGACCTCGACTGGCCAGTGTTTCTCCAGCAATTAATCGAAAGCCTACCGACCGAAGCCGTGTGGATCACCATCGACAAGGACGTGCTCGCCAGCGAAGATGCCGCGACCAACTGGGATCAGGGCGGCATGCGCTTGACCCACTTGTTGCAAGCCCTGCGCGCATTGGCCGCGAGCAAACGTATCCTGGGCATCGATGTCTGCGGCGAGTTCGCCCAACCGGCCTTCAGCAATGCGTTCAAACGCTGGGAAGCCAAGTCCGACCAGCCACCGCCCGAGCGCTGGAGCAAAGACGATCTGCTGCGTAATGCAGCCACCAATCAGGCACTGATCAGCCTGTTCGAGGAGTTATTCCCGTGACCCTGACCGTAGTATTACTGGTGGCGTTTTCGATTGTCCTCGACGTCATCGGCCAGCTTTGTTTCAAGCTGGGCCTGGACCGCTTACCGGAGCTCGAAGGCGACTTCCGACTTAATGCGTTCTGGGGCCAGGTGTTCAATGCACCGTTGCTCTGGTGCGGCATCGGCGCCTACGTGATCGAGTTCTTTGTCTGGCTCGAAGCCCTGTCCCGCGCGCCGCTGAGCCTGTTGTTTCCATCCGCGGCGCTGGCGTATTGCGGCGTGGTGCTGGCCGGTAAAGTGGTGCTGGGTGAAACCGTCAGCCGCAGGCGCTGGCTCGGCACCCTGGTGATTACGGCGGGCGTGATGCTCGTGTGTGTCGCCCATGTCTGAAATTCAATCGATGATCGAAAGGAACAGCGCTATGGGTTGGCTGCACGGACGTCTGGGCACTGTTGTGCTTTGGATGCTGCTGATCGGTTTTGAAAGTGGCGGTCAGATCGCCACCAAAGTCGGCGGTGACCAACTGGGGCAGATGGACTTCAACCTCCAATGGCTGGCGGCCGTGGCCGGTAATCTCGGGGTGCTGACGGCCATCGCCTGCTACATCGGGGCGTTCTTCGTCTGGATGCTGATATTGCGACGCAGCAGCCTGTCGCTGGCGTTTCCGCTGAGTTCGCTGGTATTTGTCGGCGTACTGCTCGGCTCGTGGCTCGGCCTCGGCGAACAGATCAGCCTGCTGCACTGGCTGGGCGTGGCGGTGATCATGGGCGGGATAGCGTTGCTGGCTGAAGGCGAAGAGGCGTAGGAACTGGCAGGGCAAAGATCGCAGCCTGCGGCAGCTCCTACGAGGGATCAGCGTTTCGGGGTGTGGTGGGTCACCAAGAAACCGAGACCGTGTGACACCGGAATCACCTTCACCCCCGCCGTGCGTTGCTGCTCGGCGATCTCGCGGTGGAATGCCTTGACCTGGGTCCAGTGCATTTTCGGCCGATAATGATGCTCGGCGTGATAGCCGTTGTTCATCCAGATCAGATTGTAAAGCACGCTGTAGCTGCTCACGCCCCAGGCGATCGGCAAGTCCGGATTGCCGCCCAGATGCTCGTAATAGCCATTGAGCGAAGACAGCGCCTGGCCGAGATACCAGAACGGCAGCAACAGCACCACTGCATGCCAGTCATAGAACGCCAGCGCTACATAAGCGGCCACCGTCACATAAATCTCGACCTTGACCCAACGCGCATCGCTGGGCCGCTTGCGCTGCATTTCTTCGTAGAACGGCTTGGGATCATCGCGGAAAAAGCTGAGAAAGGTGTACGACCAAGGGTTTTCGGGTTGCCCATTCTTGCCACGCAGGTAGATCGACAGCGGATCGACGGTTTTTCCGTGCGCATCCGGCAGGTCTGAATTACCACGGTGGTGACGATTGTGGATGTCGCGGTACAGGGTTTGCGAGAAACCGATAGTGACCGACAACAACAGGTCGAATGCCCGATTCATCCAGGCAATGGTGAAGTACGGGTTGTGGATCTGGTTGTGGGAAATGCTGTTGATGCTCCACGACAGGCTGACGGCATAGACCAGTGCCAGCGGCACGATGGCCCACCACGACAGGTCATGGAAGGCCAGCACCAACCACAGAACAAACGCCAGATGAGCCACACCCAGCGCAATCGGGACCAGATCCCACAGCGAATAGGCGAGGAGACGATACGCGGGACGAGCCATGAAGAACTTCCTGAGAAATTGAGTTCATGGCAGGGTCTGCAAAGGACGGACCAGATTGAAGGCGAATCCCGCCCGTAGGAGCTGCCGCAGGCTGCGATCTTTTGATCTTTTGTTTGAGACTCAAGTGGTCTAAAGAAAAAGATCGCAGCCTTCGGCAGCTCCTACCGGTCATCGATTCAATTGAATTTGTAGCTGATCGCCGCCTGCACTTCGCCCTGGTTCACGCGGCCTTCTTGCTTGACGATACTGCTGTCCGCCGCCGAGTTGGTCAGGTGAATCCAGCTGGCACTGGTCACCAGCGACCACTGTGCTGCCAACGGGAACTCGAAGCTCTGGGTCAACGCTACATTCTGCAAGCCGCCACTGGCCTTGTACGGACTGAACTCCGAATCCCGGGCATCTTTGTTTGAAACGCCAAAGAACGTCTGAGTCTGCTGGCCATCGGCAAATTTCGCGGTCAGTTCGCTACTGCCAATGATCCCCAGCCCCAGCGGATAACCCACTTCCCCGCCCACACGACCGAGCACACCACCCTGGCCGCGATTAGCACCCACGGTATGGCCGACAAAAGCGAAAATTCGCCAGAAATCAGCCGGGCTGTACTGAACGAAGCCACCGGCCTCGCCCATGGCCGACACATTGTGCAGGCCACGCAGCGTGCCATTGGAGTTGCGTCCCGGAATGTAGCTGATAAACGGCCCGGCGCTGAAGCCGTTGGCTTTCAAGGCGCTCCAGGTCAAACCGTCGTCGGTGCTGAGACTGACATCGCCCCAGTCCAGATCAAAGTAAGGCACCGGCACGGTCTCATAACGACTGCCAGTGGGGTCATAAGGCTGATTGCTCATGCCGAGACCGGCCTCACCGGTTATTCCGGCCGCCTGAACGGTGGCGCAAAAGCCGCCAAGGCATACCAGGACAGCAAATACAGCAGAGGTAATCCTGAGCATAGAGCGATTCCTTATCAGTGCATGCGCGCATCAACTCCCGGGCCGATTTTCCTGCGCAAGCACTCATGTTGTTTGTAGCGACCTACAAAATTTGTAGCTCGGTGGACACATTTCCCGCACAGCATACCTCAGAGCCCCAGCCAACAGGGCTTGAAACAACTTGGCACACTCCCTGCTCTACCCCGTTGCAAGCGCATCAGCGCGCCCCTGCCCCAATAGGTAATGCAGATGATTGATTGGCATATCGTGTGTGATTTCGACGGGACCATCACCCGGACCGACGTGATCGACAGCATTCTCCAGCGTTTCGCCGACCCGAGCTGGGAAGCGATCGAGGACGAGTGGCTGAGCGGTGCTATCGGTTCGCGTGAATGCCTCAGCCGCCAGCTATCGCTGGTCAAGGCAACCCCCAACGAACTGCTCGGGTTCTTCGACAGTGTCGAAATCGATGCCGACTTCCCGGATTTTGTCGACCACGTGGTCGGTCTGGGCGCCTCCATCGAAGTCGTCAGTGACGGCATCGAGCAAGGCATCGCGCGGATTCTGGCGCGTAACTACGTCAGCCTGCTGCCGATTCTCGCTAACCGCCTGCGTCAAGTCGACCACAACAGCTGGCGGATCGACTTCCCGTACTCGAGCGACGCCTGCCGTGCTGCGTCCGGCAACTGCAAATGCAAATCCACCCCAAGCAGCAAACGTGTGCTGGTGATCGGTGACGGTCAATCCGACATGTGCGTAGCGTCCACCGCTGACTTCGTATTCGCCAAGGATCGCCTGGCCGAACACTGCGAGCGCAATGGCATCGCCTACGCCCGCTTCGACAGCTTCGCCGAACTTCCGGCCTTGCTGGCCAAATTGCCTGCCGGCAGCGCGGCCAACGCCACCTCCTTCGCGCTTGAACACTCTTCTGAAACACAGGAACTCTTCCACCATGTCTGATATCCGAATTGCTACCGCAGAAGACCAGGTTCTTCTGGATAAAGAAGCCAAGTACTGCTCCTACGGCGACACCGTTCACTACATCGATCCTCCGCGAATTTTCAGCCGTTGCGAAGGTTCCTACGTGTGGGACACCGAAGACCAGGCTTACCTCGACCTGCAAATGTGGTACTCGGCGGTCAACTTCGGTTACGCCAACCCGCGCCTGAACAACGCCCTGAAACAACAGATCGACACCCTGCCGCAAATCGCCAGCCAGTACCTGCACAAAGGCAAGATCGAGCTGTCGGAAATGATCGCGGTCGACGCCAAGAACAAGTTCGGCCTCGACGGTCGCGTGCACTTCAACGTCGGCGGTTCGCAGTCGATCGAAGACTCGTTGAAAGTCGTGCGTAACGCCACCAACGGCAAGAGCCTGATGTTCGCCTTCGAAGGCGGCTACCACGGCCGTACCCTCGGCGCCTCGGCGATCACCTCGAGCTACCGCTACCGTCGCCGCTACGGTCACTTCGGTGAACGCGCCAACTTCATCCCGTTCCCGTACCACTTCCGTGGCCCGAAAGGCATGACCAAGGAAGAATACGGCAGCCATTGCGTGCAGCAGTTCGCCCGTCTGTTCGAAACCGAATACAACGGCGTCTGGGACCCGAAAGTCGGCCAGAGCGAATACGCAGCCTTCTACGTCGAGCCAATCCAGGGCACCGGCGGCTACGTGATTCCGCCGATGAACTTCTACAGCGAACTCAAGCAAGTGCTGGATCAGCACGGCATCCTGATGGTCGTCGACGAAATCCAGATGGGCTTCTGGCGTACCGGCAAGCTGTGGTCGATCGAACACTTCGACGTCAAACCGGACGTGATCGTCTTCGGTAAGGCGCTGACCAACGGCCTCAACCCACTGGGCGGTATCTGGGCTCGCGAAGAGCTGATCAACCCGAAGGTATTCCCGCCAGGTTCGACTCACTCCACCTTCGCCTCCAACCCGCTGGGTACGGCTGTCGGTCTGGAAATGTTCAAGATGACCCACGAAGTCGACTACGGTTCGATGGTCATGGCCAAGGGCAAATACTTCCTGGACGGTCTGCAGGACCTGCAGAAACGTTACCCGATCATCGGCGACGTCGACGGTCTGGGCCTGGCACTGCGCTGCGAAATCTGCGGCCCGGATGGTTTCACTCCGGACAAGGCCACCCTGGACTTCATGGTTGAAGAAGGCATGAAGGGCGACATCGAAATCGACGGCAAGCGTCTGGGCCTGATTCTCGATGTGGGCGGCTACTACAAGAACGTCATCACCCTGGCTCCGTCGCTGGAAATCAGCTACGCGGAAATCGATCTGGGCATCGCCCTGCTCGACCGCTTGCTTGCGCGAGCCATGAAACGATGAATCAAGCAGAGATCGATCTGGGCGAAGGTAGCACCGGTTTCGTTCTCGGCAGTGGCGAGGTCGCGGTGTTGTTGATCCACGGCCTGACCGGCACCCCGACGGAGTTGCGTCGGGTTGCCATCGGCTTGGCCAAATCGGGTTGCACAGTGTACGTGCCAACCCTGGCCGGGCACTGCGGTGACAACGCCGACCTGCAAGCCACTGGCTGGCAGGACTGGTACGAAGGTGTACGCAAGACGTTCGTTGGCATACGCCAGCGGCACGAGCAGGTGTTCGTCGGCGGTCTGTCCATGGGCGCGGTCATGTCCATGTACGTCGCCTCCGAGCATCCGGGGCAGGTCGCCGGCCTGCTGATGTATTCAACCACTCTTCGCTACGACGGCTGGAGCATCCACAAGCTGGCGTTCCTGACCCCCTTGTTGATGAAGATTCCATTCGGCGTGCGCATCTGCAGCTTCGAAGAGAAGCCGCCCTACGGCATCAAGAACGAGCGTCTGCGGGCGATCGTCGAACGCCAGATGAAGGACGGCGAAAGCAGCAATGCCGGGCTGTTGACCATGGAAGGCGTTACCGTGCGCGAATTGCACCGGATGAATGCGGTGGTCAAGAAACGCATGCCATCGATCAAAACACCGGCCCTGGTGCTGCACTCCATCGAGGATGACATTACCAGCCGCTGGAACGCCGATTACGTCGAGCGCAATCTCGGCGGCCCGGTCACCAAGGTCCTGCTGGACAACTGCTATCACATGATCACGGTCGACCTGGAGTACCGCCGCGTTGTGGATCTGAGCGCGGACTTTGTCCAACAGCTTTCCATGAAGCCGGGCGAACGCGAAGAGTATCGACAACTGGCGTAGCTTAAGGATTTGAAGTGATCACCGCCCGTGCCTATTCAACCATCGAGGCCATCGAACGCTTTGCCTGGAATGACTGCTTCCCCGGGGAACTGGAGGACTGGGATTACTATCGGGCCGTTGAACAGGCGGGTGTCGCCGACTTCCAGTGGCGTTACCTCGCGCTCTATGAAGGCAGCACGTTGATTGCCGCGGCGGCGGCGTTTACCACCCAATACTCGCTCGACACCACGGTGCAGGGCATTGGCAAACGCATCACCCAGCGCTTGCGCCAATGGTTGCCGGGTGTGCTGGATATTCGCTTATATGCCTTGGGATCGCCAGTGACCGAGCAATGCCACGCAGGCACCGCCAGCCACATCACCGACGATCAGCGTCCGGCACTGCTACGCCGGTTGCTGGCGTTGGCGCGCAGCGATGCCAACGAGGTTGGAATCGGCCTGTTGGCGGTCAAGGATGCGCCCAGCCATGATCAGCAGTGGATTGACGTCTGCCGCGAGGCCGGGCTGCAAACCATGCCTGGTTTACCCAGTGCGATATTGCCGATTTCATTTGGGTCACTCGACGCTTACCTTGGCACGCTGGGCAAGTCCACACGCAAAAACTTGCGCCGCAAACTTCGGGCGCAAGGCCCGCGGATCGAATGGCGACGCTCGGTCGACGATGTGTTGCCACAGATGATGCGCTTGTATGAAGCCACCCTGGCGCGCAGTGATCTGGAGTTCGAACGACTGTCAGCAGAGTACTTCACCAACATCCTCAAGCACCTCGACCAACGCGCCGCGTGCGTGCTGTATTGGGTGGACGAGCAACTGGTGGCGTTCAATCTGCTGTTGCTGGATGAACATCGACTGGTGGACAAGTTTTTTGCCCACGACCTGGAACAGACCCACGAGCACAACCTGTACTTCAGAAGCTGGCTGGCCAATGTCGACTATTGTATTCAGCACAAAATCCCGCTGTATGAGTGTGGCCAGGCTGGCTATGCCAGTAAGCTGCGGCTCGGCTGCAAGTTCGAAGGCAATACACTGTTTTTTCACCACCGTAACGCGCTGCTCAACGCTTTGCTCAAACTCGTGAAACTGTTTGTTCGACCGGATAAATCCGACCCTGCCATGGCTGCTGCGATAAGCGAAACCTGATGAAACCAGACCGACGCCGTAAAGCCCTGCCCTTCGCCATCTCCCGCTGGAGTGTCCAACGCAAGCTGGTATTGGCGTTCTGGCTGGTCAGTGTGATCCCGACCATGATTGCCGCCGAACTCGCGGCCACCACGCTTTCACAGATTTTCGATAGCAACGTGCGGATCTGGTTGCAGGAGTCGACCAAGATCGTCGAGGACGAAATCAGCGAGATCGTGCACAGCAACGCACGGATCGCCCGTTTGTTCCTGCGCTTTACCCGGCCACCGACTGACCGCTCCGCCGCCAGGCGCGACAAAATGACCACCGAAATCGCCGATGCCATGGGCATCGATCTGGTGGCGCTGATTCGCATCAGCGATAAGAAAATCGTGTTCAGCACGGCAGACGAAAACATCGTCGAACAAATCAGCACCGCCCCGAATGCGGTGCTGCAGACTATTCAGATGAATGGGGTTTCGACCGGCACGGTGGTCTCGACCTTCCGCACCACGCTCGATGGCGTCGACTACCAGATGCTGATAGCGACCTATCTGGACAGCAGCTTCCTGACCAGCGTTGCCGACGTGCACTCCCTGGACCTGCGCCTGTACCTGGCCAAGGGCGATACTTTCTCCGAGATTTTCGCCAGCCAGCGCTTCGAGGATCGTCCGGCTCACATGCCTGAGAATATCGAAGCGGCACTGAAACAGACCAAGCAGCCTATCGAGCAGTTTACCAACCGCTACAGCGGGCTCTATCGGCCGATTCTCAATAACAACGGTGAGCTGCAAGGGGTTATTTTCAGCGGTTTGCTGCGCCACAACAGCCTGGTGGGTCTGGTCAACCAGACCAACCTGTTCCTGGCGATCTTCCTGCTGGGTTCGGCCCTGTCGCTGTGCGTCGGCTGGCTCGTCTCGCAACGCCTGACCCTACCCTTGCGCAACCTCTCCCAAGGAGTACGAGCGGTGATCGACGGTGATTATCGCCAGCGGATACCGGTCACCGGCAGCGATGAACTGGCCGAACTGAGCAGCACCTTCAACCACATGACCGAACGCCTTGGTGAATTGCAGCACCTGGAATCGCAACTGCGCCGCCGCGATCGCTTGCACGCGCTCGGTGAAGTGGCGATGGGACTGGCCCATGAAATCCGCAACCCGCTGGGCATCATCAAAACCGCGACCCAATTGCTGCACCGTCGCGCCGATCTGCCCGAGACCGACAAACGCCACCTGGAATATGTGGTCAGCGAAGTCAGCCGAATCAACGACCTGATCACCGAATTCCTCGACTTTGCCAAGCCCAGCGCGCCCATGCGTTCCACCCAACTGGTGCGGCCACTGGTTGATGAATTGATCGGTTTTTGTGCACCTGAACTGGCGACCCATAACATCGACGCCCGGATCGAAGACAATGCCCCCGCCGCAACCATGCATGCCGACGCACGACAGCTCAAACAGGCCTGCCTGAACCTGGTGCTCAATG
Source organism: Pseudomonas sp. NPDC087697 (assembly GCF_044743155.1). Classification (NCBI taxonomy): domain Bacteria; kingdom Pseudomonadati; phylum Pseudomonadota; class Gammaproteobacteria; order Pseudomonadales; family Pseudomonadaceae; genus Pseudomonas; species Pseudomonas sp. NPDC087697. The sequence continues at coordinate 170,411 of NZ_JBIUVW010000004.1, forward strand.
CCATCGACGCGATGCCCGAGGGTGGTCGCCTGACCCTGGGCATTGCCAGCGACAAGGAATACACCGTCATCAGTGTTTCCGACACTGGCCAGGGCATCGAACCGGACATGCTCGAACGGATTTTTACACCGTTCGTCACCACAAAGGCTTCAGGTACGGGTCTTGGGCTGGCAAAAGTCTTCTCGATAATGGAAAACCACGACGGTCGGGTCGAATGCGTCAGCGAAAAAGATGCTGGTTCAACATTCAGCCTGTACATTCCGGCCAATGGTGAAGACAACAGCTACGACGAGGACAGTGATGACGCATAACATTCTGGTGGTCGATGACGAGCCCAAGCTCTGCGACTTGTTGGCGTCGGCCCTGAGCCAGAACGATCTCCAGGTGTTCACCGCCAGCAATGGCCTGCACGCGCTCAAAGTGCTGGAACAGGAAGACATTGACCTGGTGATCAGCGACTGGCGTATGCCTGGCATGGACGGGCCACAGTTGCTGGCCGAAGTCAAAGTGCGCTATCCGCAACTGCCAGTGATCGTCATGACCGCCTACAGCACGGTGAAAAACGCCGTGCAGTCAATGCGCAACGGGGCTTTCGACTACATCGCCAAGCCATTCGACATCGATGAACTGGACATCACCGTCAACAAGGCCCTGCAATTTCGCGACATCCTCAAAGATAACCAGCGCATGCGCGCCGAGCTTGAGGAGCACGCGCAAATCGACAGCCTGGTAGGCGACAGTCCGACCTTCCGCCAGGTGCTGCAAGCGGTGGATTCGGTGCGCGACAGCAACGCGACCATTCTGCTCACGGGCGAAAGCGGTACCGGCAAGGAAATGGTCGCACGAGCCATCCACAAGCACGGCAACCGTGCCGACAAGCCCTTCGTCGCAGTGAACTGTGCGGCAATCCCCGAAGGTTTGCTGGAAAGCGAGATGTTCGGCCATCGCAAAGGCGCATTTACCGGTGCCGTGGCCGACCGCGTCGGGCGCTTCATGCAGGCCGACAAGGGCACGCTGTTTCTCGATGAGGTCGGCGACATGCCGTTGGCATTGCAGGCGAAGATTCTGCGCGCCTTGCAGGAGCGCGTGATCGAACCGGTGGGCGATCCACGCGAACGCAAGGTCGATGTGCGAGTGATCGCTGCCACCAACAAGAACCTGCTGGAAGCGGTGGCCAACAAAGAGTTTCGCGAAGACCTTTACTATCGCCTCAATGTGTTCCCGATCCCCCTTCCCGCCTTGCGTGAACGGGTCGAAGACATTGCAGCATTAGCCCGACACTTCGCCCACACCATGGGCGCCACCGCCGGCAAACGCATCAACGGTTTCAGCCCGGAAGCCTTGCAGGCCATGACCGATTATTCGTGGCCGGGAAACATCCGCGAGCTGCAAAACTGCGTTGAACGAGCCACCATCGTGGCCTCGGGTGCGGTGATCGAGGAAGACGATCTTCCGGCCTATCTGTTCGCCTCAAGGCGCTCCGGCGACGGCGCCAGCGCGGTCCTCAACGAAAGTACCGGTGTGCCATCCGACCTCGACGCCGCACTGGCCGAAGTCGAAAGGAACTACATCCTGGCTGCCCTGCAACAAAGCAACGGCGTGCAGGCGGCCGCCGCGCAGTTGATTGGCATCTCGGAGCGCAGCTTCTGGTATCGGCTGAAGAAACTGGGGATTCATGTGGACAAGATCGTTCGCTGAGCGCCACGTCAGGAAAAAGATCGCAGGCTTCGCCAGCTCCTACGGATTAGCGAATATCCCGGGTGTACCCAAATCCCGTAGGAGCTGCCGAAGGCTGCGATCTTTTGATCTTCTCGTTACAACAGATTCGGTGTCCGTACCGGATCGATTTGCGCCCAATGCGAGGTGTCTTCACGATGGGTTTGCAAGTACGGCAACACCGCCGCCAGTAACGGCGCCTTGAACGCTTCCTGAAAACGATGGGCCAGCCCCGGAATCAGCTTCAACTGACTGCCCTGGATATGCGCCGCCAAGTGAATGCCATGCATCACTGGCAACAACGGATCGGCGGTGCCGTGCACCACCAGGGTCGGCACCCGTAACTGGTTGAGCAGCGCAACTCGGCTTGGTTCGGCGAGGATCGCCATGATCTGGCGTTTCACGCCGTCGGGATTGAACGCCCGGTCGTACGCCACCGCCGCCAGATGCAACAGAACCTGACGATCATCGCTCACCTGCGGGCTGCCCAGCGCTGCCAGCAGATCGGCCTGTTGCTCCAGCGCTACCTCACGGTTCGGCGCGCTGCGCCGTGAGAGCAATTGCACCAGCGCCGCGTTCGGCGCCGGCAGCCCTTCAGCACCGGAACTGGTCATGATCAGCGTCAGACTCTCGACCCGCTGCGGCGCCATTGCTGCCATGTGCTGGGCGATCATCCCGCCCATGCTCGCGCCCAGCACATGGAATTGCTCCACATGCAGCGCATCCATCAGGCCCAGTGCGTCGTCAGCCATATCGGTCAGGGTGTACGGCGCCGCCACCGGCAATCCGAGTTTGTAACGCAGCACCTCAAAGGTCAGGTTGGCATTGGCAGGTAGCCGACGCCAGGTCGACAGCCCGACATCTCGATTGTCGTAGCGAATCACCCGAAAACCTTGCTCGCACAGCGCAACCACCACCTCGTCCGGCCAGTGAATCAACTGGCCACCCAGGCCCATCACCAGCAGCAACGCTGGATCAGACGCACGACCGATGCTCTGATACGCCAGGCTCACCTGCGCCAGATCGACCCGCTCGGTCGGAACATTGACATCGCAGCGCGACGCCGCAAAAGACGGTAGGCCGAGCAGCAGTGCGGCCAGAAAAACCGCAGTAGAAAGAAATCGTACCCGCATGAAAAAACACCGAAACGCAGAACCCCAGTAGAGCGCGAGTCTGATGAACTTTGTTAAAGCGCGCTGCCACAGTTACGTGACAGTTTGATGAAGGGTGCCGAACGGTCGTATTCAAGACCGCGTTATCGTTCATCGCGAGCAAGCTCGCTCCCACAGGATTTATGCCGGATCCAGAGTTTGTGTACGACACCGATCAAATGTGGGAGCGAGCTTGCTCGCGATGGCGTCCTTAAGCCAGTTGGTTACGCAGTTGGCGAGCGGCGGCCACCATATTCACCAACGCCGCTTCCGTCTCCGGCCACGCGCGGGTTTTCAAACCGCAATCCGGGTTGACCCACAGCCGTTCGGCCGGGATCCGCTGGACCGCTTTGCTCATCAACCTGACCATTTCGGTAGTGTCCGGCACCCGTGGCGAGTGGATGTCGTAGACGCCCGGACCGATGTCGTTCGGGTAGTCGAAAGCCTCGAAGGCTTCCAGCAACTCCATGTCCGAACGCGAGGTTTCGATGGTGATCACGTCAGCGTCCATGGCCGCGATGGATTTGATCACGTCATTGAATTCGCTGTAGCACATATGGGTGTGGATCTGGGTTTCATCGCGCACACCCGATGCGCTCAAGCGGAACGCCTCCACCGCCCAGTCCAGATATTCCTGCCATTGCGCCCGGCGCAGCGGCAAGCCTTCGCGGAATGCGGCTTCGTCGATCTGGACAATTTTGATCCCGGCCTGCTCCAGGTCAACCACCTCGTCACGCAGGGCCAGCGCCAACTGTTGCGCCTGGACTTTACGGGATACGTCTTCGCGCGGGAACGACCACATCAACATGGTCACGGGACCGGTCAGCATGCCTTTCATGACCTTGTCCGTCAGGCTCTGCGCGTAGGTTATCCAGTCGACGGTCATGGCCTTCGGACGGCTCAGGTCGCCGTAGATGATCGCCGGTTTCACACAGCGCGAACCGTAGCTCTGAACCCAGCCGAAACGGGTGAACAGGTAGCCGTCGAGTTGCTCGGCAAAGTATTCGACCATGTCGTTGCGCTCGGCTTCACCGTGCACCAGCACGTCGAGACCCAGGCGCTCCTGAATTTGCACCGCGTGGCGGATTTCGCTGTGCATGGCGTCGGTGTAATCGTTGACCGAAAGCTTGCCCTGCTTGAACGACTGGCGCGCCAGACGGATCGATGCGGTCTGCGGGAACGAGCCGATGGTAGTGGTCGGGAATGCCGGCAGTTTCAGGCGTGCGCGTTGCAACTCGATACGCTTGGCAAACGCTGAATGGCGTTGGCTGTCGGTGTCGCGAATGGCCAGGATGCGCGCCTGCACCTCGGCTTTATGGATGCGTGGCGATTGTGCACGGCTGGCCTGCACGGCGCGGCTGTGTGCCAATACGGCTTTAACCTTCAGCGACTGCGGATCGTTGAGGGCATCACGCAGTACGGCAATTTCACCGCACTTTTGCACGGCGAACGCCAGCCAGCTCTTTATTTCCGCGTCGAGTTTATCTTCGCGATCCAGGTCCACCGGGCTGTGCAGCAGCGAGCACGAGCTGCTGACCCACAGGTTGTCGCCATAACGCTCTTGCGCCGGTTTCAGTTGCGCCAGCGCTTGTTCCAGCTCGCAGCGCCAGACGTTGCGACCGTTGACCAGCCCCACCGACAGCACTTTGTAGGTCGGCAGACGATCGAGTACCTGGCCCAGTTGCTCCGGTGCTCGTACCGCGTCGATGTGCAGGCCGTCCACCGGCAGGCTCACGGCCAGCCCGAGGTTGTCTTCCAGGCCACTGAAATAGGTGGCCACGAGTTTCTTCAGTGGCGAGTACTGAAGGATGTGATAAGCGCGTTCGAAAGCGTTTTTCCAGGCTTGCGGCAGGTCGAGGGTCAGAATCGGTTCGTCGATCTGCACCCATTCCACACCTTGAGCCTTGAGTCGATTGAGGATCTCGCCGTACAGCGGCAGCAGGCGTTCGAGCAAATCAAGCTTGTCGAAGTCGTTGCCTTTGGCCTTGCCCAGCCACAGATAAGTCAAAGGGCCGATGATCACCGGTTTGACGCTGTGCCCGAGAGCGTGGGCTTCGTCGACTTCCTCGAACAGTTGTTCCCAACTCAACGTGAACGACTGGTCAGCGCTGAATTCCGGGACCAGGTAGTGGTAGTTGGTGTCGAACCACTTGGTCAGTTCCTGCGCGTATTGCGCTTTGGCAGGCTCACCGCCGCAGCACGTCGTGGCGCCACGGGCCATGGCGAACAAGGTGTCGAGGGTCGGCAGGCCCTGAGTATCCCTGGCACTGTCGAAGCGCGCGGGAATCACACCGAAGGTCAGCGAGTGCGTCAGCACCTGGTCATACCAGGCGAAATCGCCCACGGGCAGCAAATCGATGCCGGCGTCTTTTTGCAATTGCCAGTGTTTGGCCCGCAACTCGCGACCAACGGCTTGCAACCCGACCTGATCGAGGTCGCCCTTCCAATAGGATTCCAGGGCTTTTTTCAGTTCACGGTCTGCGCCGATACGTGGAAACCCGAGTGTGTGGGCCAAGGCCATGGCGTGTAACTCCTGAGTAAAAGATGGCCCTATTGTCGACAGCCAACCCAACATGAGACAAACTCAACCTTTTCGTGTTGATCACAAAATTTACTCATGGAGACCCCGGTGCTCGAAATCCGTCACCTGAAGACCCTGCACGCCTTGCGCGAAGCCGATAGTCTGGTCGAAGCCGCCGAACGTCTGCACCTGACCCAGTCTGCCCTGTCCCACCAGTTCAAAGAGCTGGAAGAGCGCATGGGCATGCCGCTGTTCGTGCGCAAAACCAAACCGGTGCGTTTCACCAGCGCCGGCCTGCGCCTGCTGCAACTGGCCGACGCTACTCTGCCGCTGCTACGCGGCGCCGAACGTGACATTGCGCGCCTGGCCGGTGGTACCGCCGGACGGCTGCACATGGCGATCGAATGCCACAGCTGCTTTCAGTGGCTGATGCCGACCATCGACCAGTTCCGCGATGCCTGGCCGGAAGTCGAGCTGGACCTGGCGTCGGGTTTCTCCTTCGCTCCGCTGCCAGCCCTGGCCCGTGGCGACCTGGACCTGGTGGTGACGTCCGACCCATTGGAACTCGCCGGGATCACCTATGTGCCGTTATTCACCTACGAAGCGATGCTCGCGGTAGCCAATCAGCATCGGTTGGCGAGTAAGCCCTACATCGTCCCGGAAGATCTGCTCAGCGAAACCCTGATCACCTACCCGGTGGAACGGGATCGACTGGACATCTTCACCCGTTTCCTGGAACCGGCCGACATCGAACCTGCGCAGGTCCGTACCTCCGAGCTGACGGTGATGATGATGCAACTGGTGGCCAGCGGCCGTGGCGTCTGCGGCATGCCCCATTGGGCGCTGCATGAGTACAGCTCACGGGGTTACGTGAAGGCCAAGCGGCTGGGAGAGAAAGGTTTGTTTGCCACGCTGTACGCCGGAATCCGCGCCGACATGCTCGACGCGCCGTACATGCGCGACTTTTTACTGACGGCCAAGGACACCTCGTTCTCGACCCTGGATGGTGTCAGCGCGGTGCGCTGATTCAATAAAAAGCCAGCAGAGGGAACAACCCTCAGCTGGCTTTTTTCGTCTGGCAGAGTCCTATAAGGTGATAAATGCATCCTCAAAGTCTCTGACTGCAGTAATCCCCGTCTTCGTCTACTTCACTGCCACAGTAAATTTCCAAACATTTGAGCCATGACCACTGCCTGCCCATATGGCTTCAATCTCATGAGATGAATTACTCAAGTTTGCTAAACCACACCTCCATTCTCTATTTTCGGGGACCCATTCTGTTTTTTTCAACTCACCATTGTCAAAAATATGAAGTGTCCGGCCTGCCACCGCTCTGCCAAATACAATAACTTCGGATACGGTGATGGTGCTGCCATATGGAACATCCTGACCCGACACGTCCCTGACCTCAGTGATGACCACCGTCCCTTCCGTTACTGTGACAGTCCAGGTACCTGACTCCGGCAAGTCGTCATGCTGCCCTATGACCTTGAACACATACTCTGCGGGAGACAATAACAACGTCTCGAACTCCCATGTAGTGGGCCCCGTCGACTTGCCCTCGCCCAACAGAGTAGCGCCATTATAAATCTTGACCTTTTCCCCCAAAACCACCGTACCTGTGAGTTTCAACGGCGTTCTGCTGGACTTGCCGGGATTGCTGATCGTCGCGCCTCCGGAATCCTTCACTTCGCCAATCGTGGGTTTCACCACCGCCGCCACAGTAACGGTCCAGCTGTCTGATTCCAGCTCATCGCCATCCTGCTCTTTGGCCTTGAGCACATACACGTTTACAGGCAACACCTGCGTGTCGAACGCCCATGCCGTCCCCGTCACCGTGGCCGCGCCCAGCTTATTGGTACCATTGTAAATGTCGACTTTTTTACCGGCAGCTACCGTGCCTTTGAGCTTTAACGGTGTTTTGGTGGTCGTGCCGGGATTGGCAATCGTCGCGCCTGCGGAGTCCTTCACCTCACCAATCGTGGGCTTCACTAACACGACATTTTTAACGGTATAAACCCGCTCCTCGAAGTCAAACGCCTGAGTCTTATCAGCCACCTGATTCAGCGCGACCTTGACGATGACCTTCAACGGCGAGCCATTGAGCAATTTTCTGAAGTAGTCGTAAGGCACCTTCACCTCGCGATAACCGCGAGTGATCCAGACCCCATCCACTGGATCCGATTGCAGCACAGGGAGACTGTGCTCCTCACCACCGGATTTTTCGCCCACCAGGTCAATCCAGCACCGTTGCTTTTCGGCAATCAACGGCCAGATTCCCAGGCGCAGCGTGAGGTCGTTGGAACTGCTGGTCAGGTCCAGTCCAGGCCCGTTACCGCCGTTCTCCGCCTCACGGATCAGGGCCGCTTTCAACTCACTCTTTGGCAGGGGGAGCACGTTGAGAACCAGTGACGGGTCAGAGGTTTTATCGTCCTCACCGTCCCGTATGATGGTGTACGTCACCCTCATTTTTTTGCCCAGAAGGAACGCAACGACCTTCTTCTCCAAATTCAGGGACCTGGGGTTTGTCGACCCCAGAGGCAACGTGGCGCTTTTGGACTTCCCACCTTCCGGGGTGCCGGGCTCACCTGCAATCTCGACATAGAACTTGTCACCAGGCAGCAGTTTCGCCGTAGGTATCAGCGCTCTGAACTGGGAAATAGTGCTGATCGGCTCCAGGCTGACATCATCCGACGGCTCGACCTTCAACTGGTCGAGATCCGGGATCGGTGCGTGTGTCTGGGGAGCCGTTTCTTGAGCGGTCATGAGCAATCTCCTTCTCGCAAGAGTCACCGCCTCGGGAGCAGCAGCGTTGACGCTCATCTAACACCCGGTTCCGATACGCTGCCTACTGTCAGAAATAACAGGTAGGCAGTGATTTCAGACAAACGGCAAGGGGCGTTTGATGGCCGAAGCCTTCACGACACGGGATCTGAATGGCGCCCCCAGGCTTGCGGCTTATAACTGCCTCCACATATGGATCTTGTCGAAATAGTCTTCACCCACCCGCACCGCCAGCGGTTCGAGCCCGAATTGCACGAAACCACAGCGTTGATACAGCTTGAACGCGGCGTCATTGCCAGCGGTGACGGTCAGTTGAATCACTTTCAACCCTGGCCGCCCTCGTGCCTCGTCGAAAAGCACCTGAACCAGCTGATAACCGAGCCCGCGCTGCCTGACCGTGCCTGACACGTACATACCAAACAGCGTTGCCTTGTGCCGGGCTTTTTCCCGTGCCTCGAAGGCCAGGCCGACAATGCCCACCAGTTCGCCCTCTTCAAACGCGCCGAACAGCAGGTCCAGCGGGCTGGTCAATCGAGACTCCCACCAGCTCAATGGCATGACCGCACGCTCGCGAACACTGGAGGTGAACGCCTGCGGATGACGGTCATAAGCCTCAAGCATCAGCGCCCGGTAAGCGAGCGCATGACTGGAATCGAGCCGTTGGATCGCCATGTTATTCAGGCCATACGCCGCTGTTCAGACATCAGGCGCACCGCCAGGCCAGCCAGCACGAAACCCATGAAATAGCGCTGAACCGCCAGCCAGGTCGGGTTGTTGACGAACCACGAGGCAATCCCGGCAGCAAACAGTGCGATCAACAGGTTGACCGTGAAACTCACGCTGATCTGGGTCAGGCCCAGGGCGATACTTTGGGTGAACACCGAGCCGTGCTCCGGGCTGATGAACTGTGGGAACACCGAGAGATAGAACACCGCGATTTTCGGGTTCAGCGCGCTGGTGAAGAAGCCCATCAGCATCAGTTTTCGAGAAGAGTCCGGTGGTAGTTGCTGAGCCTCAAATGGCGAGCGCGCACCCGGTTTGACTGCCTGCCAGGCCATCCACAGCAGATACAGGGCACCGGCCCACTTGAGCGCCTCGTAAGCCATCGGCACCGCCATGAACACTGCGGTCAAACCGGCCGCAGCGGCAAACAGATGCACGAAAAAACCCGCGACCACCCCAAGCAACGAGGTCACGCCCGCCTTGCGTCCCTGGCAGATCGAACGGGAGATCAGATAGATCATGTTCGGTCCCGGTGTCAGCACCAACAGCAGCGACGCAGCAGCAAAAATCAACAGATCGTGGGTTGGAATCATGACGCAATCCTTGTCGTTGAAAGGGTCAGGCCAGAGCCTTCAGGGAGGTTCGATAAAACGGCAGGATCAGGTCCCGTGTCAATGGTGCCAGCATTACATCAACCACGTTGTGCGGATCAATCCACAGCAGTTCTTCGATCTCTGCCGCCGCAGAGACGTGTTGCAGGATATCCAGCTGAAAAATCTCGGCCTCGACCACAAACCCCGGCTCATTGGCTGCCGGGGCAGAAAACTTGCCCAGATAGCTCGCTTGAGTAGTGTCGATGATCAAACCCAGTTCTTCTTCCAGTTCGCGGGCCAGCGCATCGACCGGTTGCTCGCAGGTATCAATCTTGCCACCCGGCTGCATGAAGACCTGCGTGCCGCGCTTGCGTACCAGCAGGGTTCGGCCATCCGGGCCGATCAGCAGGGCGGCGGCGATGCGGATAATACGGGGTGAAGCATATGATGAAAGCGTCATGGATCAACGATAGCCTTGGACAAAAGAGCCAAGGATCACATGGGCTCAGGTGTTCAGTCACGTCGAAAGGACCACCCCTGCGTAGGAGCTGCCGCAGGCCGCGATCTTTTGATCTGTGTAACCTAAAGATCGCAGCCTGCGGCAGCTCCTACGCTGAAATCGCCGTTTCCGGCTCCTCGGGCATACAGACAAATACACTGTACTTGGCGCGCTCCATGGCTTCGAAAGCGATCAGTTTTTCCACCAGCGGGCCATTGAGCACCTTGCCGGCATTGAGCAACAGCATGCCGTTGTCGGCATTAAGGTTGCGCGCCAGCACCATCCCGGCCACCAGATCGCGAGTGGTCAGCACCTTTACTGTCGGATCGCCAAGCGTGACATCACGCAGGTACGTGGCGCAGACCTGAACGAAATCCTCCACCAGTTCCGGGTCGTAGAAGCGCCCGCTGTATTTGCGGATGAACACCAACGCCTCATCGCTGTTCATGTGTCGCTCAAGGATCAGCCCGCGCTGCAATTCGACGAAGTCCACGGTCAGTTTCAGCAGGCGCGAACCCAAAGGGATCGCCTCCCCCTTGAGACGGTCGGGAAATCCGGTGCCGTCCCAGCGTTCCTGATGGTGCAGGATCAGGCGTGCGGCATCCTTCATCGGATCAAGGGTCATCAGCAGCGATTCGCTCTGTTTCGGATAACCGCGATACAGCTCCCGCTCGGTGTGGTGCAGCAGGTCCGAAGGGGCCGTCATCATGCTGTCGGTCCAGCTCAGCTTGCCGATGTTGTAAAGCGCCGCGGCCATGGTCAGGTCTCGGCTGCTGGCCTCGTCCAGCCCATGGGTCTGGCAGTAGATACGCACCAGATCGATGATCTGTCGGTTGGTTTGCTTTGAGGGCGGCAGACGCAGGTTGGCCAACAGCGAAAACACCTCGGTGCCAGTGACATAGCTGTGCTTGAGCTCTTCGTAGGCCAGGTCGAGCATGTCAGCGGTCTGCTGCAGCTCGGCAGTGCGCGCCGCGACACGTTTTTCCAGGGACGTATTGAGCAGCTTCAACTTCTCGTTCTGATCCCACGTCAACTGCACCAAACGCAGCCGCTCGCGCTCGGACTGTTGATACTCCAGCGACTGACGCAACGTCAGCAGCATTTCCTCATCGTTCCAGGGTTTGCTGATGTAACGGTGGATCTGCCCCTCGTTGATCGCCTTGATGATCATCGACAGGTCGGCATACCCGGTCAGCAGGATGCGCACGGTGTCGGGATGCCGCTCGTGGATATGCGTCAGCAGGGTCGCACCGTCCATGTTGGGCATGCGTGCGTCGGTCATCACCAGATCAATCGGTTGCTGCGCCATGATCTCCAGCGCCTGGGCGCCACTGGTGGCCAACAGCACTTCATAGGGTTGGCCACGCAACAGCCGACGCAGGCTATTGAGGATCGATTCCTCGTCATCGACCAGCAGCACTCGGGATTTAAGCAGCTCATCCATGGCATTACCTCAGCTGGAACAGAACAATCGTTTCGTGAGCGCCCAAGGGAATTTCCCCTACTCCATGGGCCTGAACTACAGGCTAGACGTTTTTTCAGCACAGTTCGCAATAGATTTGCCGAACAGCGGGCAGCGAACTCAACAGCAGCGGACTATGCTCTGGGTACCTGGATCCAACATCTGCACCCGTAGCACTCTGCGATCAGGAAGGGATGCCGTATGAACACAACGCAGCGATGGGTCATCTGCAACGGTGCATTGCAATGAAGGCACCGTTTGCGCGAAAAAACCGGCGGATCCTGATCGTCGATGATACCACCTCTATCCATCAGGACTTTGCCAAGATCCTCAGCCCCCACGCGCTCGATGACAATGCACTGAGCAGCACCGAAGAAGCCCTGTTCGGCACTCAAGTGGTGGCTTCAGATCTGGGGTTCGTGCTCGACAGCGCCTTTCAGGGCCTCGAAGCCTTGGGCAAGGTCGAAGCCGCCCTGGCCAAGGACCTTCCCTATGCGATGGCCTTTATCGACATGCGCATGCCGCCCGGCTGGGACGGTCTGGAAACCATCGAACGGCTCTGGCAGGTCGATCCAAAGCTGCAAGTCGCGCTATGTACCGCGTATTCCGACTACTCCTGGGACGATATCGCCGAGCGACTGGAACTGGGCGATCGCCTGTTGATCCTGAAGAAACCCTTCGATGCCATCGAAATCCGTCAGATGGCCAGCACCCTGACCGTCAAATGGCAAATGACCGAAGAGGCTGCACTGAAGATGAACCTGCTGGAACAGGCGGTCGAAGAGCGAACCCGCGAGCTGTCCGACGCCAATATCATCGTGCAGAACAGCCCGACCATTCTGTATCGACTGCGCGGAGAACCATCGTTCCCGTTGATGTACATCTCCCACAACATCACCAAGTTCGGTCACGTGGCAGCGCATTTGGTGGCCTCGGCAAACTGGGCTCAGGAGCTGATTCATCCCGAGGACCAAGGGAAAGTCGACAACGCCATGGCCCGGATCCTCGACCGGCACGCCGCCGGGGCGTCCATCGAGTTCCGTCTGCGCACCGGCACAGGCGACTGGCGCTGGGTCGAAAACCGCTACGTGCCGGTGCGTGACAACGACGGACGCTTGCTGGAAGTCGAAGGCATCATCATCGACATCACTGAACGCAAGCTGGCGGAAGAGAAGATCTCCCTGCTGGCACGGACCGACGGGCTGACCGGGCTGGCCAATCGCGCGACGCTCCTCGAACGCTTGCACCAGGCGTTCGCTGCCGCGCGTCGGGGTGCGACGACATTCGCCGTGTTCTACCTGGACCTCGATCATTTCAAACGCATCAACGACACCCTTGGCCATCCCATCGGGGATTTGCTGTTGCAGGAGGTCGCCCGACGCATCAAGGCCTGTGTCCGCGAAAACGACATAGTGGCGCGCCTGGGCGGGGACGAGTTCGCAATCGTGCAGCTCGACGCCGGTGACCCGACACAATCGGCGAGCCTGGCAGGCAAGGTCCGCGATGAACTGGTGCTGCCCTACACACTCGATGGCAACAATGTGCGGGTTTCGGTCAGCATTGGCATCAGCACCTACACAAATAGCAGCTCAAGCGCCGAGAGTCTGTTGGCTCAAGCCGACATGGCGCTGTACCGCTCCAAGGAAAAAGGCCGCAACCAGTACCACTTCCACTCCGAGGAGATCAATCAGGAAGTACTCGAACGGGTGTCGATTGCCCACGATTTGAAACAAGCCATCGACCGAAACGAGCTCGAATTGCATTACTTGCCTGAAGTCGACCTGAGTACCGGGAAAATCCTCGGCATGGAAGCGCAGGTCCGCTGGAGTCATCCAGAGCGAGGGTTGCTGGAGCCCGACATGTTTCTTCCCGCAGCGGAAAAAACCGGTGTCATCATCGCGCTTGGGCACTGGTTGCTGGATCGGGCCTGTCAGCAAATGCGTCAGTGGCGCGACGAGGGCATGGCGCCACCGGTGATTGCGATCAAGCTCTCGCTGGCCCAGCTCAAGAGCGGCCCGGACCTGATCTATGACGTGTTGCGCACCACGGCCCTGTGGAACCTCTGCCCCTGGGACCTGCGCTTCGACGTTACCGAAGCGACGCTGGCGCAAACCAAATGGACCCACAACGATGTGCTGCCACGCTTGCGTGAGCTGGGGGTGAAAATAGCCATCGATGACTTCGGTACCGAATACTCCTCGTTCGACTACCTCAAGACCTATCGGGTCAATCACCTCAAACTCGCCCAGGCCTTCATCGACACCGCGACCCGCGATCCCGCCAGCGCCACGACCCTGCGCGCGATCATCAATTTTGCCCGCGAAGTGGGGATCGGCATCATTGCCGAGGGTGTCGAGACCCAGGAACAGCGCAGTTCGCTGATCTCCACCGGCTCGCCAATGAACGCCCAGGGCTTCTACTTCAGTAAAGCCGTCAGCAGCCAGCAGGCAGCTGCGTTGCTGATGGCCGGCAGCATCGTGCCACCGACGTTCCCCGGCGCAACAAACCCGATGCTCGAAGACTCGCCCCACCCACCGGAGGACCGGGGATGAAACTATCGCTCGCCCCCACCAACCGGCGCATCCTGATCATCGATGACATGCCTTCGATCCATCAGGACTTTCGCAAGATCCTCAGCCCCGACGCGCCAGACGAGCAGAGCCTGTCCAGTACCGAAGAGGCGTTGTTCGGCACTAAACAACCCTCTCGCCCGACGTTTCTCCTCGACTCGGCCTACCAGGGAGAAGAAGCGCTGGAGCTGGTCAAACGTGCCCAGGCCGAAGGCCGTCCCTACGCCCTGGCGTTTACCGATATGCGCATGCCGCCGGGTTGGGACGGTCTGGAAACCATCGAACGACTCTGGGAGGCCGACCCGCATCTGCAAATCGCCTTGTGCACCGCCTTCTCCGACTACTCTTGGGAGGCGATGGCCGAACGGCTGGAATTCGGCGACCAGTTACTGGTGCTGAAAAAGCCTTTCGACAGTCTGGAAATTCGCCAGATGGCCAGTGCCCTGACCTGGAAATGGCAGATGGCCCAGGATGCTGCGATTAAAATGCTCAGCCTGGAGCGAACCATCGAGGACCGCGTTCAGGAGCTGCTCAAAGTCTCCCATCTGCTGCAATACGATGTACTCACCGGCCTGCCCAACAGCACCTTGCTGGGTGACCGGCTGACTCAGTCCCTGGCTCTTTCGCGGCGACACGACAAACAACTGGCGGTGATATTTCTGGGGCTGGACCGCTTCAAACGCATCAACAACGCACTGGGCCATCCGATTGGCGACGAAATGCTCAAACGGGTCGGCCAGAGCCTCGTGTCTACAGTGCGTGAGTCCGATTCGGTATTTCGCTACGGTTCCGACGAGTTCGTGGTGATCCTCGCGGACATCAACCATCCCAAGCAAACCAAAGGGGTTGCCGAAAAGCTGCTGAAAGCCGTCAGTACCCAGCAGCACATTGCCGGTCATGACCTGAGCGTGACCGCCAGCCTGGGCATCAGCATCTACCCGGACGACGGCTTCGATGCCGTGCCGCTGATCAAGAAAGCCGAAACTGCGATGCACAACGTCAAGGAGAGTGGCACCAACGATTTCAGCTTTTTCATCGACGACATGAATCAGCGTGCCCGTGAACAGCAAAACATCGAATCGGGCCTGCGTCTGGCGCTGGAGCGCGATGAGTTCGTTGTGCATTACCAACCCAAACTGGATCTGCGCACCGGCAAGGTGGTCGGTGCGGAAGCCTTGATCCGCTGGCTTAAACCCGGTTACGGTTGGGTGTATCCAACAGACTTCATCGGGGTGGCCGAAGACAGTGGGCTGATCGTTCCCCTGAGCAAATGGGTGTTGACCCAGGCCTGCCAACAGGCCCGCGCCTGGCAGTTGGCAGGATTGCCACCGATCAGCATGTCCGTCAACGTTTCCGCCATCGACTTCCGTCAACGCGACTTTGTTGACGGTATAGTGAAGATCCTGGAACAGACGGGCTTCGACCCAACACTGCTGGAACTCGAAATCACTGAAAGCGTGCTGATGCAGAACGTCGAGGCCACCGTGCAGACCTTGCACGCCATCAAGGCATTGGGCGTGCGCCTGGCCATTGATGACTTCGGTACCGGCTATTCCAGCCTGAGCTACCTGCGACGGTTCCCCGTCGATGTGCTAAAAATCGACCAGTCATTCGTTCGCGGGCTGAGCACAGAAAACAACGACGCCGCGCTGGTCAGCGCCATCATCAGTCTGGGCAAGAGCCTCAACCTCAATATCATTGCCGAAGGCGTGGAAACCCTGGAACAACTGGACTTTCTCAAGGCCCTTCAGTGTGAGGAAGGTCAGGGTTACTTCTTCAGCAAAGCCGTGCTCCCGGGGGAGTTCGTGCAGTTTCTTACCGACAACCAGCAGACGCCACTGCGTACGTAGACCGACGACCCAACGGTGCAGGCACTTATAAAGCCAAGGAACCATCAGATGTCGCCCTATGGATTCACGCTGCTCATCACACTGATGTTCGGACTCTGCCCGACGGCGAGCACCGAGCCTTTGGACGAACCCCTCAAACCGCTGCCACCGGCACCGATGCAAGACCCTCAGCGTGTCGAGCTGGGTCGTCAGCTGTTCAACGAAACGCGGTTGTCGGTCAACAACAGCCTGTCCTGTGCCAGCTGCCATCACCTGGAAACAGGCGGGGGCGACAATAAGGCATTTTCCAACGGTTTCAACGGCCAGCCGCTGAGCGTCAATACGCCCAGCGTGTTGAATGCCAGTCTGAATTTCAGGCAGTTCTGGAATGGTCGCGCCGCTACCCTGGAAGACCAGGCTCACGCAGTGGTGGAAAGCCCCACTGAAATGGGCAGCAACTGGGAACACGTGGTGCAAATGCTGTCCACTGACCCGGCCTACCATTCGGCGTTCGGCAACGCTTACCCCAACGGGGTTACGGCGGCCAATGTGCAAAACGCCCTGGCCACCTATGAGCGCACATTGCTCAGCGCCAATTCGCGCTTCGACCAGTACCTGCTGGGCAACACCGACATTCTCAGCCTCGATGAAAAGTACGGCTACCAACGCTTCAAGGACTACGGCTGCATTGCCTGCCACCAAGGGGTCAACATCGGCGGCAACATGTACCAGAAGTTCGGGGTCATGGGCGACTACTTCCAGGCGCGGGGCAATCCGACCGAGTCGGACCTGGGGCGTTACCTGGTGACCAAGGACGAAGAAGACCGCAACGTATTCAAGGTCCCCAGCCTGCGCAACGTCGCGGTTACCGCGCCGTACTTTCATGACGGTTCGGCGAAAACCCTCGAAGAAGCCGTCGATGTGATGTTCAAGTTTCAGCTGGGACGCATCTCTTCCGAAGAAGACAAGGCTCTGATCATCAAATTCCTCAGAACCCTGACTGGCGAGTGGGAAGGCAAACCGTTATGAAAGTGTCCCGTCGACTCAGCCTGCTGCTGCTCAGTGGCATGACCCTGTTGCTCGCTTCCACACTGGTGTTCCTGTACATCAAGGCCAGCTCCGACCAGGCCTCAAGCTATCCCGAATCTCGAGACCTGATCGGCCGGATGAAGCAGCTCAATGCACAATGGGAAACCGAGATTCTCAAGGCCAGGATCGCCATCAGCCACGACTATGATCCGCTGGTCTCGCCCCTGACCGAGATAACCCGCCTGTGGCAACAATTCGAGGCTCTCGAACCCAGCCACGAACGCAGTGACTCAGCAATCTGGCAGGCCCGTTATGACGCCTACCTCACTTCAATCAAGGAAAAAACCCGCCTGGTAGAACAGTTCAAGTCCCACAACGCGGTATTGCGCAACTCCCTGGCATTCTTGCCGACCGCCGAAGATGACATCCAGAACCAGCTCGCCCACCTCCCGGATCACGACAAACTGCAACTGCAGAACATCGCCACCGACACCTACGACCTGTTGCTCAGCAGCCTGGAGTTCGCCGAGGTCGCCTCCGCCGACAAGGCCGCCGACATTCTGGTAGGCCAGAACAAACTGGCGGTGAACAAACTGCGCCTGCCCGACGAGCTTCATGCGCAGGTGGATATTCTGGGCAACCACATCGCGTTGATCCTGCGCGAACAACCGATCGTCAACAGCCTCCTGACGCGGATCGAAGCGATACCGGTGGCCGCGCGCCTGGACGATATCACCGACCTGTTCAATCAAGACGAGCAACAAAGCGACGAGAACCAGCAGCGATATCACCTGTACATGCTGGCGTTTTCAGCGCTTCTGGTGCTGCTGCTGGTGTATCTGGCCATCGGGTTACTGCGCAGCTTCACGGTAATCAACCGGGTCAACAAGGACCTGAAAGCAGCCAATGAAGGTCTGGAACAGCGGGTCGAAGAGCGTACCCGTGAACTCAAGGACACCCAAAGCGAACTGCTGGACACCGCACGCCAGGCCGGGATGGCCGAGATCGCCACCAACGTTCTGCACAACGTCGGCAATGTGCTCAACAGCGTGAATATCTCCGCCGACCTGGTCACCCGCAAACTGCGCACCAGCAAGGCTCTGGGACTGGGCAAGGCGATGCAACTGATCAATGAGCACCAGGGCGACCTTGGCCACTTCATCACCGAAGACGAAAAAGGCAAATTGCTGCCCGGATACCTGAATCAACTGGTGGAGGCCATTGCCCTTGAGCAACAGGGCATCACCGACGAACTGGCGCAATTGAGTAAAAGCGTCGACCACATCAAGGACATCGTTGCCACTCAACAGTCCTACGCCGGCGCCAGCAGCCTGATGGAACCATTGCAAGTCAGCGAACTGCTCGAAGACGCCCTGCGAATGAACTCGGGCGCCCTGACCCGACACCATGTAACAGTGGTCAAGGACTACGCCGAAGTACCCAAAGTGATGGGCGATAAACACCGGATGTTACTGATTCTGATCAACTTGATCAGCAACGCCAAATACGCCATGTCCGACCTCAGCGACCGCCCTCGGGAAATGACCCTCGGGGTCAAGGTAGTCGACGACACCGTCCTTCAGGTCAGCGTCAAGGATGAAGGCGAAGGTATCTCTGCCGAAAACATGACCCGAATCTTTGCCCACGGTTTCACCACCCGCAAGGAAGGTCACGGTTTTGGTCTGCACAGCTGTGCCCTCGCCGCCATCGAGATGAATGGCCACCTGACGGCCCAAAGCGACGGTCCGGGCAAAGGTGCGCTGTTCACCTTGAAAATCCCGTTGAAAATCGCCGAAGGTGAAACATGAGCGAGTCATCGAACCGACGCATCCTGCTGATCGACGACACACCGTCGATCCATGACGACTTTCGCAAGATACTTACCCCTGCGCCGCCACAACACGGCGAACTGGACGAGATGGAGTCAGCGCTGTTCGGCACCGAAGTCAAAGCGACGAGCACCCGCTACGAACTGGATTCGGCCTATGCTGGCCAGGAAGGTCTGGGCAAACTGACCCAGTCCTTACAGGACAATCGCCCCTACGCCCTGGCGTTCGTCGACATGCGCATGCCCCAGGGCTGGGACGGCGCCGAGACCATCGAGCATTTATGGCAAACCGATCCGCGCTTGCAGGTGGTGGTCTGCACGGCGTATTCCGACTACTCCTGGGATGAACTGCTCAATCGCTTGCAGGCCCACGACCGACTGCTGATCCTGAAAAAACCCTTCGACAACATCGAAGTCCAGCAGATGGCCAACACTTTGACCAGCAAGTGGGACATGACCGAGCGCGCCACCGTCCAGATGCATCATCTGGAGCATCTGGTAGTCCAACGCACCGCGGAACTGCAACAGGAAATCGACGAGCGCAAGCAACTCGAAAGTCAGTTGATACAGTCGGAAAAACTCGCTTCCCTTGGACAACTGGCAGCCGGTGTCGCCCATGAGATCAATAACCCCATCGGCTTCATTTCGTCGAACCTCGGCAGCCTGGATGGCTATTTCAAGCAATTGCAGAACGTACTCGACGCCTATCAGAGTGCCGAAGAAGCCATTGCCTCCGTTGAGCTTCGCGATCGCCTCAAAGCGCTGCGCAAAGAGGTGGAGCTGGACTTCCTGTGTGAAGACATTCCGCTGCTGATCAAGGAATCCAAGGACGGCATCAACCGGGTCGGGCAAATCGTCAGGGACCTGAAGGACTTCTCACGCGTAGACACCAGCCAGGAGTGGCAGTGGGTCAACCTGCAAGTGGGCATTGATTCGACGCTGAACATCGTCGCCAACGAATTAAAGTACAAGGCCGACGTGATCAAGGAATATCAGCCGCTTCCCGAGATCGAGTGCCTGCCCTCCCAGATCAATCAGGTGGTGATGAACCTGATCGTCAACGCCGCCCAGGCCATGGGACCCGAACGCGGGACCATTACCCTGAGTAACGGGGTTGCCGGGGAAAACGTCTGGGTTGAAGTCGCGGACACGGGCTCGGGCATCGCGCCCGAAAGCCTGCAGAAAATTTTTGATCCCTTCTTCACCACCAAACCGGTGGGCCAAGGGACGGGGTTAGGCCTGTCATTGTCTTACGGCATTGTGAAAAAACATCGCGGGGATATTACGGTGCGCAGCGAAGTCGGGGTGGGGACCACCTTTCGGATCGAGCTGCCGATGCGTCAAACCAAATCCGCCAGCTGAGCAACAAACAAATGTGGGAGCGGGCCGGGCGGCGTTCCGATGCTCCCACAGGTTACTCACCAGGCAGGGGTTATGTAGCTTCCTGGAAATCCATCTCTGGTGGCTGACGGCGGAACCCGCCAGTCAGCACAGCCAGGTAAACCACGCCAATCGTCAGCCAGCTCAGGCCCAGGTAAATTGCCAAATGATCGAGGCTGACCATCAGCCAAAGGTCAGCGACCAAGCCAATGAACGGGCACAACAGGAACAGCACAAACTCCCGCGTGCCACGTTTCTCGCCACCGATCCAGTAGTGGAAGATTACCGACAGGTTCACCAGGCTGAAGGCCAGGAACGCGCCGAAGTTGATGAACGAGGTCGAGGTGGTCACGTCCAGTTTCAGCGCCAGCAAGGCCACCACCGCGCACAGCAGGATGCTGTTGACCGGCGTGCCGAAGCGCTCGTGCAAAGTGCCGAAGAACGACTTGGGCAGCACACCATCGCGGCCCATGGCGAACAGCAATCGCGAACCGCTGGCCTGGGCCGACAGACCCGATGCGAACTGGCCGACAATCAGGCCGATCAGGAAGATCGACACGAACAGGTCGCCACCGATGTTGCGAGCAATCTCGTAGGCCGCCGAGTCGGCATTGTCGAACTGGAACGACGGGTGGGCGATCTGCACGAAGTAGGACACACCGACGAAAATCAGCCCGCCAATCAGGGTAATCAGCATGATCGCCCGTGGGATGGTGCGGCGCGGGTCGCGGGTTTCTTCGGTCAGGGTGCTGACCGCGTCGAAGCCGAGGAACGAGTAACAGGCAATGGCCGCGCCGCTCATGATCAACGGCATTTGCATGTCGCCGTTGAAGAACGGTTTGACCGTCCACAGCGGCGTGCTCGCATCGCCGCCGATGTAATGGATGCACAGCGCTACGAAGGCTATCAGTACCAGGAACTGCACCAGCATCAGCAAGGCATTGATGCCGTTGGCCAGTTTCAGGCCGACGATGTTGATCGCACTGGTGATGCCGATGAACGCCAGCACCCAGATCCACTGCGGCACCGCCGGGAACGCGGAGTTGAGATAGGCTGCGCCGATCAGCCAGATTGCCATGGGCAGGAACAGGTAATCGAGCAACACCGCCCAACCGGCGATGAAACCGAGTTTCGGGCTGATGGCCTTGCGTACATAGCTGTAGGCCGAGCCGGCCACCGGGAACGCTGCGGCCATGCGGCCATAGCTCATGGCGGTGAAAAACATCGCCACCAGCGCCGCCAGATAAGCGGCCGGGACCATGCCGGCGGTGGATTGAGCGAGGATGCCAAAGGTGCCGAGCACAATGATCGGCGTCATATATGCGATGCCAAACAGCACCACCGACCCCAATGACAGGGTGCGTTGCAAACTAACCATGAGCGACTACTCCGAATTTATTAGATTTATGGCAGAGCCGAGTTCGGCGCAAATTACGGGTGTTGCGTTGTTGTTCTTGGGGCAAACAGGTGTGTTGTCTGTGAGGGCCTCTTCGCGAGCAAGCTCGCTCCCACAGGGGTACGCATTCCAAATGTGGGAGCGAGCTTGCTCGCGATAGCGTCAGCCCTGACGACACAGAAACCGAATCAGTTCGAAGGAATCAGCAGCTCCCGCAATCCAGAAGCATGCTCAACCATCTCCCCCGACAACTTCAGCCGCTGATCATCCAGGTACCGATAATCCTGCCGCGCCGTCGCCAACTGACTCAGATCCAGCTCCACCGCAAACTGACCCTCCTCACGCCCGGCTTCGAACAGCAGTGTGCCCAGCGGATCCACCAACGAACTGCCGCCCGCAAACAACAACCCGCCATCGCCCTCTTCCACCCGGTTGACCATCAGCGCGAACACCTGATTTTCCTGAGCGCGGGCCATGATTGCGGTGCGGTGAGTCGGGCCGTAGGGGTCCATGTTGCCGTTGGTGACAATGAGCAACTCGGCGCCCAGTTGCGCCAGGGCCCGGGCGGTCTCGGGAAATTCGATGTCGTAACAAATCAGCAGGCCGACCCGCACACCGTTCCACAGGCAAGTGGCGTAACGGTCACCGGCCTCGAATACGTCGCGATCCGACGCCCACAAGTGCGTCTTGCGATATTTCAGCGCAATGCCTTCGGGGGTGATCATCAGCGTGGTGTTGTAGAAACGACCGTTGTCGTTCTCGGCCGTGCCGATCACGACGGCAATGTTGCGCTCACGGGCCGCAGCCAGCACCGCGCTGACGGTCGGGCCATTCAGCGGTTCGGCGGTCCGGGCCAGAGCTTCAAGGGACGGGAATCCCATCAGATGGGTTTCGGGAAACACGATCAACTGCGTATCGGCAGCACAGGCAGCAATCGCCGCCAAGGCGCGTTCGAGGTTGTAAGCCGTATCGTTGTCACGGCCCGCCAATTGGGCAAGTTCGACTTTCATCTGTAGTCCTTGTTCTGAGCGCCGGGCTGGGAAAGATTGCTCGGCCGGTGTCTGTGCGCCAGTATGCGCAGCAAGCAACCGGCCAGGGAATTACGCGGCTGGGGTAACCCTATAGGGGTAGATGCATGACACTTTCGTTAGACGACATCACCTGGCACCGCTCGGTGGGGCAACTGATCGACGCCCTGGACAAGCCCAATTTCTGGACGCAGCTTGTACGGTTGTTGGATCAGTACGTGCCCTTCGACAGCTGGGTGGCGCTGCTATTCAGCGCCGACCGCCACCCACAGGTGTTCGCCGAATGCCCCGGCGAGGATGGCAACCCCGATCAGTTGTTCCAGGATTACCTGCGCGGCTTATACCTGCTCGACCCGTTCTACATCGCCTGCCGCGAACAGTCGCGCACCGGGCTCTATCGCCTGTCGGAAGTGGCACCCGAGCACTTCGAGTTGACCGAGTATTACCAGCGCTACTTTCGTCTGAATGTGGTGGCCGATGAAATCCAGTTCAATTGCCAGCTCGAAGGCGACCGCACGCTGTGCCTGTCGCTGGGCAGTAAACAGCGTTTCAGCGGCCAGCAAATCGCCTTGCTGTCGTTGATCCAACCTTGGGTGCTGGGTCTGTTGCGCCAGCGCTTGCCCTATGAAATCAACGAAGTCATGGCGCTGGCACCCGCTCCGCCGCAAGCCGACTGGCGGGTGCAGCTGGAAGCCTCGGTGCAGCAACTCAAAGGTGCGCAGTTGACCGCCCGGGAGCTAGATGTCGGGCGTTTGATGCTCAGCGGTTGCTCCAGCAAGGAAATCGCTCGTAAGCTGGAAATATCTGCCGAAACCGTGAAAGTCCATAAGAAACATATTTACAGCAAGCTGGGGATCAAATCCCAGTCCGAACTGTTCTCTATATTTCTCCAGGCACAAAACACCTGAATACCTGAAAAGATCGCAGCCTTCGGCAGCTCCTACAGGGGGACGCGTTCGGCGTAGGAGCTGCCGAAGGCTGCGATCTTTTTACAACTAACGACCGGAACCAAAGGAACCCGTATGAGCCTGTCACTCCTGAGCCGCTACGCCTTCTTTGCCGTCTGCGTGATCTTCACCCTCGCCAGCCTGCCGTTTCTTGAATACGACTGGCTCTGGCCAATCTCCATCGTCACCGGCCTGCTGAGCCTGCTGGGTATTTTCGACCTGTTGCAAAGCCCCCACGCGGTACGCCGCAACTACCCGATCCTGGGCAATATCCGTTATCTGGTGGAAGGCATTCGCCCGGAAATCCGCCAATACCTGCTCGAATCCGACAGCGACGCCCTGCCCTTCTCCCGGGCCCAGCGTTCGTTGGTCTATTCGCGGGCCAAGAACGAAAGCGCCGACAAACCCTTCGGTACGCTGATCGACGTGTACCAGTCGGGTTTCGAGTTCATCGGTCACTCCATGCGCCCGGCGCCCGTGAGCGACCCGAGCGGTTTTCGAGTGATTGTCGGCGGCCCGCAATGCACAAAACCGTACTCGGCCTCAGTGTTCAACATCTCGGCCATGAGTTTTGGTTCGCTGAGCGCCAACGCGATCCGTGCCCTCAACCAGGGCGCCAAACTCGGCAACTTCGCCCATGACACCGGCGAAGGCAGCATTAGCCCCTACCACCGTGAACACGGTGGCGACCTGACCTGGGAACTGGGCAGCGGCTACTTCGGCTGCCGCACCGCCGACGGTCGTTTCGACCCGGAACGCTTTGCCGCTCAGGCCCAGGATCCGCAAGTTCGAATGATCGAAATCAAGATGAGCCAGGGCGCCAAACCCGGCCACGGCGGCATCCTGCCCAAGCACAAAGTGACCCAGGAAATCGCCGATACTCGCGGCGTTCCGATGGGCCAGGACTGTGTATCGCCGTCACGCCACAGCGCATTCTCCACGCCGATTGAAATGATGCACTTCATCAAGCAACTGCGTGAGCTGTCCGGTGGCAAACCCGTGGGCTTCAAGTTCTGCCTCGGCCACCCGTGGGAATTCATGGGCATTGCCAAGGCCATGCTGGAAACCGGCATCCTGCCGGACTTCATCGTGGTCGACGGCAAGGAAGGCGGCACCGGCGCAGCACCCGTGGAGTTCACCGACCATATCGGTGTGCCGATGCGCGAAGGCCTGCTGTTCGTGCACAACACCCTGGTGGGCCTGAACCTGCGGGACAAGATCAAACTCGGCGCCAGCGGCAAAATCGTCAGTGCCTTCGACATCGCCAGCGTTCTGGCGATCGGCGCCGACTGGGCCAACTCGGCCCGTGGCTTCATGTTCGCCATCGGCTGCATCCAGTCGCAAAGCTGCCACACCAACAAATGCCCGACCGGCGTCGCCACTCAGGACACTCTGCGCCAACGTGCGCTAGTGGTGCCGGACAAGGCCCAGCGCGTGTTCAACTTCCACCGCAGCACCCTCAAGGCCCTGGCTGAAATGCTCGCCGCTGCCGGCCTCGAACACCCGTCGCAGCTGTCGGCCAAACATCTGGTACGGCGGATGTCGGCCACCGAGATCAAACTGTTTTCCCAACTGCATGTGTTCCTCAAACCCGGCGAATTGCTGACGGGTGAAGTGAATGGCGAGTTCTATTCACGGATGTGGCAGATGGCGCGGGCTGACAGCTTTGAGGCCAATGAAGTGGCCGCTTGAAGATAGCTTTACGCCAACCTCGTCGCGAGGTTGGCGCTTTTTCCAAGGAAGAAACCATGCTGAAAGTGATTGCCCAGGATTTCATCAAACCCGAACATATCGAAACCGTCCGCCCGTGGTACACCGAACTGGTGGAGAAAACCCGACAGGAGCCGGATTGCATCGCTTATGTCCTATTCGTCGACCAGAAAGACCCGGGGCATTTCATCTTCGTCGAGCAATGGCCGAATCAGGCCGCGCTGGATGCTCATTGCCAGTCGGAGCACTTCAGACGGTTGGTGCCGCAGATCAACCGCTATCAGGCCAAAGATTGCATTGTTGTGCTGATGGATGAGTTCTGACCTCCATTCGAGATACGAAAAACGGGACAATTAAACACACTCAACCGCCGCGTCCCTTTCCAGCCGGCGTCTGTAGCCACCATACGAGGCATCCGTTTACTGTCAGAAATAATGGGTAGCCCATCGTTTCGGACAAGCGATCCCATCGCACACCTGGAAGTTGCTCACTGGAGAGGTAAATGGCGAGTTCTATTCACGGATGTGGCAGATGGCGCGGGCTGACAGCTTTGAGGCCAATGCTGTGTGACGCATACTCGTGACCATCAGGTGGCTGAGTAGAACAGCCACTGGTGGTTTGGTTTGCAGAGGCGCTGGTCAAATAGAGTCGAAGCTCCATGTCCCCCTCGCCTTGCGCGAACACGCATTGCCAATTGCCTGGAAAATGGTTTTCATCATCCGCCAGGCGAGTCGATGTCACCCACCACACTCGCTTGATGTCTGGCGATACGCTGACAAGGTTGTCGAGAAAGACTTTATCCCGATCCTGGTAAATCAACGTGGACGCGCCATAGCCGTTGGGTCGGTTATCCGTGCTGTTATCCCAGGGCGCCTGATACAACCGTGGTTGAATATCGGAGCGATTGTAGTAAGCAACGCTGTAATACCAGTACGCGCCATCCACAATGATGTTGTCGCCTGCGACAGCGCTCTCATTGATACGCGACACAATATTGTCAAGCGGGTAAATGGATTCATTACGCGGATCATCCAGATCATCTTGTTGTTTATAGATAGTATTCAGCCCCATGAGCTGAACTCCGACCATCAACAGGACAGACACCCATGCCAGGACACGTGTGCGACGGGCAACCCGGCTTATTGCCAACGCTACAATCATCGGCAAGCCAAGCGCCGCAAATGCCATGTACCGTTCAACAAATATGGGAAAACCGAATGACACCATAAAAATAATCAGCACCGGCAACAGCACATAGATAACCAGCAATAACTCAAGTTTCAACCTGCTTCGTGCCTTGAGCCCGACCCACACCACCGATGCCAGCACCAGCGCCGGAAGCAATACATAAACCGGGCTTGCAAACTCCAGCCCATTCTTCACCGTTAAAAATTTCCAGACCGCTGAAGGCAACGTATAAATCGTCAATTCAGGTATCCAGTAAATATCCCCTCCCGTCTTTAACTTCTCTGTATTTAAAAACACCTCATTACCCAGGCTGATCAACCAAGGGATATAAAGAAAAACAATGAGCACATTAGCGGCCCACCATATCGGCCGTGAGAGGTAATGAAGCGTTTCATCTCGCTGAAGGCGCAAGACAACGAGGTATAACCAGTGAGACAGCAAACATAAAACAGCCAGGTAATGTGTGTATAAGGCGGCCATCATGAGCACGACATAGCCTGCCAGGTATCGATTGCGAGCGCTTTTGATCCAATAAACCAGGGCAATAGTTGCTCCCAGCAGCCACATCCCCTCCAGCGTATACATCCGGGCTTCCTGGCTGTAGCGAACTGATATCGGCAACAAGGCCAGAAAAAGCCCGGCCAACAAGGCCACCCTTGGCGTGGTGATCAATCGCATCAACCAAACACCCAGCATGACTGTCGCGACACCCGCGAGCGCGCTCATGGCCCGAATCGCAAACACTCCCTCACCAAAAACAGACATCCAGGCATGGAGCAATAAAAAATACAGCGGCGGATGAACGTCATGCCCCAGGTGAAACCAGATACGCTCCGGCGACTGAACCCCCACCAATGCCGAGAACGCTTCATCGGTCCAGAAATAGGGAAGGCTGATGTCGTAAAACCGCACAATGAGCGCAAGCATCATGACAAGCACCCACCCACCGCTACCTACCGATAAGCGCTGGGATAGAAACCCTGTACCGCCACGATGTTGAAGACCCATATGCCCCCCCTGACAACGTAAACCTGATAGAAACAGGTACCTGACCACGGACTGCTGACCTTCGCCGTGGATCCGTGTTTACGCTAAACGCACTCGATAAAACGGACTGCTGTCATTGATAAAGGCTAGCTAACAAGGCTGCTCAGGTCGGTTTTTTTTAGCTGCTTCACGGAATCCCGGGACCCACTGAAAACAGCCGGACGTCTCCATCACCCGCGGTAAAGGTGTCGAGCAACTGCCAGTGTTCAGGGATAACTACCTTTTGCGCCCCGTCACCACGACCGTCCAGAACCCACACCCGACCTGAGCTCGGCGTTAGCCATTCAAGGTTATCGAGATAGACCTTATCTGCGTTTTGTTGAATCAGCGTCGATGTCATATAGCCGTCAGGACGCCCGGAAGTACCGTCCTGATGCGGTGGCGTATAAAACATCGGCGTCACCCCGGTCTTGTTGTAGTAAGCGAATGGATAGTAAAGAAACATATTCGCAACCACTACACCGTCATCAGCACGAGCCAGTGCATTGATGTGTTCTGCCAGGGCATCCACCTTGTTTACCTCGGCATACACAATATGCCCCTTGTGATAGATGTTATATAACCCGACACTTTCTGTAGACACCATCAATACCAGCAGAATAAAAGACAACGCTTTTCCGCGCTCCCACAGTACATCCAGTCCAACCGCAACGATCATCGGCAGGCCCAACGCAGCGAATACAAAATAACGATAAACAAACAGTGGTCGAATGAGTGAGACAATCGCAATCAAAGCCAGCGGAATCCAGGTATACATGACGAGTAGCATGCCGAACTTATTCTCACTCCTGTCCCGCATGACAATCACTACCGAAACCGCCAAGAATAAAAGTGGCAAGCTATAGAACATCCCAATCGACTCTTTTGGACCTTCGCTATAGCTCACAAACTGCCAGAACGCTGAAACCACAGTAGGAACGTCCAGCGGCACTATCCAGTTGAAACCGGAAAGTCTTGACTGATTTATCAGGCTGGGAATCCAGGGCACAAAAAGCAATATAACGGTCCCATTGGCCACCCACCACGCGGGCGCTAATAACGGTTGATGTTTTACATCGTGCGAAAACCTCAGCACCCACAGATAGGCCCAATGCGATGCCATACACACCGCCGCAAAATAGTGGGTATAAAGTCCTGCCACCATCAGCAACGCATAGACCGCAAGCGGCCAATGACCGCCCGAGCCTTTTACCCAGAAAACGAAAGCAATCGTCGCACCGACCATTAACAGTGCGAGCAACGCATACATGCGAATTTCCTGACTGTAGCGAACCGCTATTGGCAGTAACGCCAACATAATGCCGGCCAGCATCGCCGCTCGTCGTGTACTGACCAAACGAACCAGCCAGATACCCAGCGCGACGGTCGCGACATCCGCCATCGCACTCAGACTTCGGGCAGCAAAAACGCCATTCCCGAACACACTCATCCATTCATGCAATATCAGATAATACAGCGGTGGGTGCACATCTCGAGCGGTATGAAACAGGATTTGAGACGGAGAATATGAACTCAGCAGCAAGGTAAAGCCTTCATCAGCCCAGATAGCCGGTTTGCTCAGGTCGTGAAAACGCACCCATGCCGCCAATAGAATAATCGACAGTGCCCAGCACTTACCTTGGAGAGTACTGGCACTCGAACTGTTGATTCTGTTTACCACTTATCTTCTCCAGAAGAGGGCACTTCTCTCATAACAATAAAGCCATAATCGCCAATCAGATAAATCGAATAAAACTTACTGTTCACCACGGGCGTGTACCTTCGATAACCTACCAGCGTCGCATTTCTCCGTTCCTTTTCTGGAACGACATTGGTAATGCCCGCCCTGAGTAGATTTTCGGACAGCATATAAAAATCAATATTAAGTATATATTTCAGCACCGGGAGCTGTTCAAAGCTTCCCTTAGCGCTTAGCAACCAACTATTTGAATAGTTGATTGCCATGTATATTCGCTTCGCTTCGCGCAAGCGCTGATGGGAAGCAATATCATAGGCCATATTGAACTCAGCACTCAGTCCGAACTCTTTCTGCAGATTCAGCACCCGCCCATACGCATACGAAATCGAAAGCATGCTGAGCAACGGCACAACCAATAAAACACCGAGCCTGGCGTTAACCGTCACTAACAGCTGATGAACCAGATAAAACAAAAACACCAGAAGCACACCAAAACCCAATAACGTTCTGGCGCCCTCATTGAAAAACCTGAATAACAGGGCCGAACCTGAGACCAAAAAAACCAGGAATAAAGTCAGCAACAAATACAAAAAAACCAACAGCATCCTTTTTAACAACGTCTCTTTTCCTTGAGTGATTTTTCGCCCAACCAGCCCTCCTCCAACGACCGCTAACAACAATACAGCCCACGACAACCAACGATTTCCGCCCTGAAAAAGCAATCCGATTTTTTCGACTAATAATCCCCCATTACTCAGGATCAGCCAAAGCCCGCTCACATTGAACGGAATCATCTCCACGCGCTCTTGGGTCATGAATGGATAGGCCAGCAAAAAATAAATGATCAATCCTGCTAGCAACTGCAACGCTTTCAATCCTGCCATTGACGCTAGACAAGCAAGGGACTCTTTATTATTAAGACCTCTAACGAGCTCAATGCAGCACAGCCCCAAAAACACATTGATACTCAGTTGATACAAGCCGAGCCCAACAGCAATAAATGCGCCGGACACCCCTACCTGAACGGCAGTAGTTTTGCTTTGAAATACAATTGCATAAATAACCGCCACCAGGCTCAACGCCGTTGCTGGCCCGTCATATTGATAAGATAAATTCTGCAAAAAAAACGGGTTATACCACAGTGACAGGAGTACCAGGCAGCATGAGAGATTGGGTACTTTGTAGTAATGCATCGTCAGCTTCGTCAAGGCAAAAGCCATGGCAAGCGTGGCGATCAACAGGGGTAACGGGAAAATATTGGGCGCGCCCGAGGTGAAGGTCAAAGCATTGTAAAACAACTCGGTAAATAAACGCCCCTGCTCCGTCCAGGCAGTACCGGCAGCCAAGGACCGCCAGCTATCGTCTATATAGTAGTAATCAACCAGTATCAGAGGAAATACGTAAACAACAGTGGCCAGTAAAAAAAACACGAACACTTCACGACCGAGCAACTCCTTAGTCAAAAAATTCGCCACCCTCATTTCGGCGCTCCTTTCCCAGCCCTGACTTCACAGACTTCTCTTACAGTTCGCGCTTTCCTTTGCCGCCAATAATATCTTTCACCACATACCTCGGCCGATGTTTCGACTCAATATAAATTCGACCGACATACTCACCCAATATGCCAATACCGATCAGTTGCACACCACCGAGAAACAGAATAGCGGTCATCAATGAAGGATAACCCGGCACGTTATTACCGAAGAAAATCTTGTCCAGCACCATATAAATCGCATAAAAAATTGCAAACAGGGAAATCGCACTACCGACATACGTCCACAACTGCAAGGGCACCGTACTAAAAGAAGTAATACCTTCCAGCGCCAGGTTCCAGAGTTTCCAGATATTGAACTTGGACGTGCCCGCCACGCGTTGGGCCCGTTCATATTCGACGACCACCGTATTGAAACCCGCCCACGACAGGATGCCCTTCATGAATAACCTGTGTTCCGGGAGCGTGCGGATCACGTTCACGACCTTGCGGTCCATCAACCGAAAATCACCGACGTTCTCTTCTATCCGGGTATAAGCGATCCGGTTCAACAGGTGATAGAACAGTGCCGCGCTCTGCCGTTTCATATAACCGTCGGCGGTGCGATCGTGGCGCTTGGCAAGAACCACATCAGCCCCGTTCTTCCATTCCTGGATCAGTAGCGGGATCACGCTGATCGGGTCCTGCAAGTCGACATCCATCGGTATCACCGCATCGCCACTGGCGTACTCCAACCCGGCAAATAACGCGGGTTCCTTGCCGAAGTTGCGCGAGAAGTTGATGACCAGCACATGCTCATCCGCCAACGCGAGGGCCTTGGCCTGCTCCGCAGTCTGGTCGGAACTGCCGTCATTGATGAACACGATCTCGACGTCACAATCAGCGATCGACAGTTCCTGACGCACAGCCTGATAAAACAGGTCAATCGCCTGCTCTTCATTGAACACCGGGACAATCAGCGAGATCTTCACTGCTCGCGCTCCCGAAAGATGAAAAACTTCGAATAAAAGAAACCACAGACCAGACTGATGCCGGAAAAGACCACCAAGGTCACTAACCCCGGCAGCAGTAACTGATCCGCCACATACCCCACGCCATAGCTCAATAGGCCCATGAACCCGACAAACAGTAGATAGCGTAAAACACTGGTTTTTTGTTTGAAGGTGTATCGCGCATTGGCATAAAAGGAAAAAGAGACAGCCAGACAAAAACCCACGAAGTTACTGGGTGCCTGACGAAAACTCATGACCGTGTGCAGAACAAAAAACGTCGACCAGTGGATCAACGTATTAAGCAGGCCAACCGACACGAATCCGGGAAAACCGTGAAATGCGGCTCTCAAGTTCATTGCGTTTGTTTCCAATTTGAACGCGCGCCCTGGAGAGAGCTTGGCACCCCTGCCCCACTTGTCTACTTTCCAGTCAACGATTAGACCAATGGCCAAAAAATGCCGTTCTACCGACTCGCGTCAACTATCAGTTGCATGCCCTTGCCCTGCCCCTCCCGCCGCTGAGACATCCGGTAATAGCCGAGCTTTGCAATTACCGTCAAATCACGCCACCCTGCGCGCCGCCGATGTGCGGCGCGCAACCTTTTGCGCCGCTGACCACTCTTTACTCTCCCCTTTTCAAGAGCCCGTTGTCATGACCCAAGGACGCGACCTTCGTATCGATTTCTTTCGCGGACTGGCGCTGATCTTCATTTTCTGGGATCACGTGCCACAGAACCCCCTCGCCCATATCACGGTGCGCAATTTCGGTTTCAGTGATGCGGCGGAAATCTTCGTGTTTCTGGCGGGCTACGCGGCGGTACTGGCCTACGGCAAGATTGCCCGGCGCGATGGTTTTTTGATCGCCACCGTGAAAATCCTGCGCCGCGCCTGGGTGCTGTACGTGGTGCATATCTTTCTGCTGGCGGTGCTGATGGGCATCGTGTTCTTCGCCAACAGTCACGTGGAAACCCGTGACCTGGTGCAGGAAATGGGTCTGCAGTACTTTCTCAGCAACCCGCAACAGGCCTTGGTCGATGAGTTGCTGCTGCGCTTCAAACCCAACTTGATGGACCCGTTGCCGCTGTACATTCTGCTGTTGCTCGGGCTGCCGCTGGTACTGCCGATGTTGCTGCGCAAGGCCGAGTACGTGGTGGGGTTGTCGGTGGTGCTGTACATGCTGGCGCCATGGTTTCAGTGGAACCTGGCGGCCACCGACGGCGGCGTATGGTTCTTCAACCCGATGGCCTGGCAGTTGCTGTTTATCCTCGGTGGCGCTGCGGCGATTCACGGTCAGCGCCCCCTTGTACCGGACACCCGTACCTTGCCGCATCAGCCATTGTTTGTTGCGGCAGCGACCTATCTGCTGATCTCCGGACTGATTGCGTTGTCGTGGAAATGGCCGACGGTGCATGACGCATTCATGCCCCGAATGCTTGGCGAATGGCTGTACCCGATCAGCAAGACCAACCTGTCACCGGCGCGACTGCTGCACTTTTTGGCGCTGGCCTATGTCATTGCCAAACTCTTGCCCAACAGCGGCTGGACGCAAAACTGGCTGGCGCGGCAAAGC
The DNA here is from genome assembly GCF_044743155.1 of Pseudomonas sp. NPDC087697. Classification (NCBI taxonomy): domain Bacteria; kingdom Pseudomonadati; phylum Pseudomonadota; class Gammaproteobacteria; order Pseudomonadales; family Pseudomonadaceae; genus Pseudomonas; species Pseudomonas sp. NPDC087697. The sequence goes on from NZ_JBIUVW010000004.1 coordinate 203,543, forward strand.
TGCCGCATGGGCCGTTATTCGCTGGAAGTGTTTTGTTTGGGGGTGCTGCTGGCACCGTTAGCGGACATGCTCAACTCACTGGCAGAAGATGCGTTGGCGATACAGGTTTTCAGTGCGTTGCTGGGAGTGGGGTTGATGGCCGTACTGGCCGCGTGGCTGGATTGGAACAAACGCTTGAATCGACCGATGCAAGCGGCAGCCGCTTAAGATCAAAGGATCGCAGCCTGCGGCAGCTCCTACAGGGAACACGATCAGCGTAGGAGCTGCCGCAGGCTGCGATCCTTTGATCTTCAAAAACAAAAGCCCCGCTCATAAAGACCGGGGCTTTTGCATTTCAGGCGTTACGCACTCAAGAAACCGAGCGCACCGCACCTTGCGAGACGTTGGTCGGTTGCAACTTGAACACGTAAAACAGCACCGTCAGCAGCACCAGGAACGCAGGCCCCACATAGAGCGCGACGCGGGTGTCCGGGAAGTAGGCCATCAGGCCAACCACCAACACCAGGAACGTCAGCGCCAGGTACGAGCTCACCGGGTACAGCCACATGCGGTACTTGAGGCCGGCACGTTCAGCCGGGGTCAGGCCCTTGCGGAACCTGAGCTGCGCCAGCAGGATCATCACCCAGGTCCAGATCGCACCGAAGGTCGCGATGGCGGTGACCCAGACAAAGACTTTCTCCGGCACCAGGTAGTTGAGCAACACGCCGAGCAACAGCGCGCCGATCGACAGCAACAAGGCGCGACGCGGCACACCGTTCGAGGTTTTGGCGAAACCGGCTGGAGCCTGACCGTTCTGCGCCAGGCTGTAGAGCATGCGCCCGGTGCTGAAGATGCCGCCGTTGCAGGACGACAGCGCGGCAGTGATCACCACGAAGTTGATGATGCCGGCAGCGGTCTTGATACCCAAACGCTCGAAGGTCATCACAAACGGACTGCCCTGAGTGCCGATTTCGTTCCACGGGTAGATCGACAGAATCACGAACAGCGCGCCGACGTAGAACAGCAAGATGCGCCAGAACACCGAGCCGATCGCATTCGGAATAGTCTTCTGCGGATTCTTCGCTTCACCGGCGGTCAAGCCGATCATCTCGACGCCCAAGTAGGCGAACATCACCATTTGCAGGGACATCAACACGCCCTGCACGCCATTCGGCATAAAGCCGCCGTGACTCCACAGGTTGGAAATCCCCAGCGCAACGCCGTCGTTGCCGAAGCCGAATGCGATCACGCCGATACCACCGACCACCATCGCGATGATGGTGACGATCTTGATCAGGGCGAACCAGAATTCGAATTCACCGAAGGCCTTGACCGCGATCAAGTTGATCGAGCCCATGCTCACCAACGCCGCCAGCGCCCAGATCCAGCGCGGCACATCGGGAAACCAGATGCCCATGTACACCGCCACCGCGGTAATTTCCGCAACGCAGGTCACCAGCCACAGGAACCAGTAGTTCCACCCTGTGAGGAAGCCTGCCAACGGGCCGAGATAATCTTGTGCATAACGACTGAACGAGCCGGCGACCGGGTTGTGCACGGCCATTTCGCCGAGGGCGCGCATGATCACCAGGATCGCCAGACCGCCGATGATGTAAGACAGCATGATTGCCGGGCCGGCCATTTCGATGGCCTTGGCTGAACCGAGGAACAGACCGACACCGATACAGGCGCCGAGCGCCATCAGGCGAATATGCCGTTCGCCGAGTTCGCGTTTGAGCGGGCCGCCCTGAGCGGTCTCGCCGTGGGGCTGGTGATTGCCAACGGGCATAGGGGTACAACCTCCATATTGTTATTGGATATGACCACCGAGTGTCGAAGCGCAGACCGATAAGCCTGAACTTCCTGATACCGGATCCACTTCGTGGGTAGATCCGTCTTGTAGGACAAAACCTGCAAGATCAGCGGGGCGTGCAGTATAAAAAGCTCCCTACAGGGTTTTTCACTCTATAAACGACAATATTCAGCTAGAATTCTCGGTAAAATCCGCATTTGCGGAGGTGCATTACCTGGGATTCAGGCTTCAACTCGCCAATGAAGCGGCACCGAGTATTGCACAGCAATGGTGCAGCGTCATGCCCCTACCCAGGCCGTATTTACCGGCCTGATGGCTCTATCTCAATACTTACGACCCAATCCGCCTCTGTAGGAGCTGCCGAAGGCTGCGATCTTTCGCTCTTGGGCCGACCAAGTAAAGATCGCAGCCTTCGGCAGCTCCTACGCAAGGGCAGCATTGTTCGTCGACGAAGTCATTCACAAATTTTTCACCAGTTCCAACCAGCGTCTAAGCTTCAGACAAGTCCGATAAATCTGCGTGAATGGATCAATCGACTATGGGCGCTTTATGGCAATCTGATTCGAGTAAAACTGTGGAACCAACTGATCGCGTGGAAGAAGCGCCTTTACCGAAAAAACCTCGCCGCCATCGTTATGGATGGAGGCTGTTCTGGTTGTTGTTATTGATCATTCTGGTCGCGCTCGGTTTTGCAGCCTCCAAGGAAATGCGCACCTCGAAACTGCAGGCGCGCGAATTCAGCCAATTTGCCGCATCGCTGAGCTATTCGATGCAACCCGGTCCCAGCGATTCGATTTTCTATCCGGGCGATGGGCCTTTCGACAAACGTCTGGGCTACAGTTCTTTGGGCGAGTTTTTGCCGCGTTTGCTCAAGCGTGACTACATGATCACCGCGCAAACCCGCTTCTCACCAAAACTGTTCGACTACAGCGAAAAGGGCTTCTTCGTGCCCTACGCGGAGAAAATTCAGGCTGGTTTATCCATTACCGACTGCCGCGCCGCGCCGTTGTATCAGTACAACTATCCGCAGCAGCTGTATTCGAGCTTTGCTGCGATCCCGCCGCTGGTGGTGCACAGCCTGCTGTTCATCGAGAACCGTGACCTGCTCGACCCCAATCAACCCTTGGCCAACCCTGCCGTGGACTGGCCGCGTTTTGGCAAAGCCGCCTGGTCGCAAGTCGCCAAACTGTTGCACCTGCCGGGCCAGACTGCCGGTGGCAGCACCCTGGCCACTCAGCTGGAAAAATACCGCCACTCGCCCGATGGCCTCACAGTGTCAGGCAGTGAAAAAATACGTCAGATGATTTCCGCCAGCGTGCGTGCTTATCAAGATGGCCCGCACACTGTCGCGGCTCGTCAAAACATTGTGCGCGACTACCTCAACAGTGTGCCGCTGTCGGCGGTGCCCGGCCACGGTGAAGTGCATGGTATGGCCGAAGGGCTGCGCGTCTGGTACGGCGCCGATTTCAGCCAGGTCAACGAAAACCTGAGGAGTGTTGCCAGTGATCCGCTGAGCCTGTCCAAACGCGGCCTGGCCCTGCGTCAGGTGCTGTCGCTGATGATCGCCCAGCGCCGGCCTTCACACTATTTGTCCAAGGGTCGAGAAGAACTGGCAGACCTCACCGACAGCCACATCCGCCTGCTCGCACAGAACGCTGTGATCGACGCCCCGCTGGCTGACGCCGCGCTGGCCAGCAAGGTGACCTACCGCGACTGGCAACTGCAACCGACCATCCAGCCGATCGAGGGCAACAAGGGCATCAGCGTCGCCCGCAGTCGACTGGGCGCCCTGCTCAATCGCCCTCTGTATGACCTCGATCGCCTCGACCTGTCGGCCACCAGCACCTTGCAATACGACCTGCAAACCAAGGCCACCGAGTACCTCAAGCACCTGGCCGACCCAACCTACGCGGCGCAATTGGGCCTGCTTGGCGAACACCTGCTGACCCCCACCAGCACGACTCAGGTGCGCTACAGCTTCACCCTGTTCGAGCGGACCCCTGATGGCTCGCGTGTGCGCGTACAAACCGACAGCACCGATCAGCCCTTCGACATCAACGAGGGCAGCAAACTGGAACTGGGCTCCACCGCCAAACTGCGGGTGCTCACCAGCTACCTGCAGATCATCTCCGAGCTGCACGACCGTTATGGCGCCAAGACACCGGCCGAGTTGAAGAAAACCGAGGTCCCCGAGCAGGACCGGATATCCCGCTGGGCCGTCGATTACCTGACTCAGAACACCGACCGCAGCCTGCCGAAAATGCTCGATGCGGCGCTCAACCGTACCTACTCGGCCAACCCCGGCGAGTCATTTTTCACTGGCGGCGGCCTGCACACCTTTCACAACTTCCGCAAAGAAGACAACGGCCGCAGCCCGACCCTGCGCGATGCCCTGCGCGAATCGATCAACCTGCCGTTCATTCGCTTGATGCGCGACCTGGTGCGCTACAGCACTTACTCGGGGCCCAACAGCAGCGGCCAATTGCTCAATGATGACGACAACCCGCGGCGCCAGGAGTATCTGGCGCAATTCGCCGACCACGAGGGCACCGCGTTTTTACTGCGCTTCTGGAAGAAGTACCAGAAAAAGGACACCCAGGCTCGCCTCGAGACCTTCCTCGACGGCATGCACCCGACGGCGATTCGTCTCGCGGCGGTGCACCGCTACCTGCTGCCCGAGGCCAGCCAGGAAAGCTTCAACAGCTTTGTGCGCGCGCATCTGAAAACAGCCAAAAAAACCGATAAAAATATTGAAAAACTCACCGGAAAACCCAACGAAAAACTCACTGACGAGCGCCTCGAAAAACTCTATAAAACCTACGGGCCGGGCGCCTTTGATCTACCCGATCAAGGCTTCATCGCCAAGGTCCACCCACTGGACCTGTGGCTGATGGGTTACCTGCTGAACAACCCCGACGCCAAGTTCAGCCAGATCGTCAAAGCCAGTGAGTTCGAGCGTCAGGAAGTCTACAGCTGGCTGTTCAAGAGCCGGCACAGGAGTGCCCGCGACAGCCGTATCCGGACCATGCTGGAGATCGAAGCGTTCCTCGACATTCACCAGCGTTGGCAGAAAGTCGGCTACCCGTTCGATCACCTGGTGCCGTCGCTGGCCACGGCCATCGGCAGCTCCGGCGATCGTCCGGCAGCCCTGGCGGAACTGGTCGGTACGATCCTCAACGATGGCGTGCGTATGCCAACCCTGCGCATCGACAGTCTGCATTTCGCCGCCGACACGCCTTATGAAACAACGCTGATCAACGACCCGAACAAAGGCAAACGCGTGATGCCGTCCGAAGTGGCGACGGCGATGCGTGAAGCGTTGTCGCAAGTGGTGGATGCCGGGACCGCCAAACGGGTCGCCGGTACTTTCAAACTGCCGGACGGCACTCCCCTGGCCATGGGTGGCAAGACCGGCACGGGTGATAACCGCATCGAAGCCTTCGGTTCCGGCGGGCGGGTGCTGAGCTCAAAATCGATCAACCGCACCGCGACCTTCGTGTTCTATATCGGTAACAACCACTTTGGGACCTTGACCGCGTTCGTCCCCGGCGCCTCCGCGCAAGCCTACAAATTCACCTCGGCGTTGCCGGTGCAGGTGCTCAAGGGCATGGCGCCGATTCTCACACCGTACTTGCAACCCGGCACCCACACCCTGTGTCAGACAACCATGGCCGACCGTTGACCATCACGATAACTATGTAACTCATGTGCGCTGCTCATCTGGGTAGGCTGGGCTTTCCCCACCTGACTCAAGGAGATGAGCAGTGTCTGAATTTCCAGGAATCCCTCGCGAGTTGTCCGCCCTCAGAGAACAGGGCGCACATTTTCACAGCATCAAAAATGCCATTTCGCAGCACCATTTCCAGGCGACTGCCGATCGACGTGCGGCACTCAAGCAAACCCGACCGATAACCCCGCCGTGGTACGACAACGCGCCACAAGAACAGAAGAACCAACTGAAAATCCACAATGACGCACTCTTGAAGTCCCAGAACGAGCAGGACCGGATTTTCAAGAAAACCCTGAAAAACATTCATGACTTCGCCAGGGAGCTGCTACGGCCGGAACTGAACAGGCTGGATGCCAACCTCGACCCCGACAGGACCTGGCTGAGGCTCTACGCCCCAAAAAGCCTGGGCCTGTTCGGCATCAAGAGCGATGGCTTTGCCGTCAAGACGTTTTCGTTGTTGCAAGCTGCGCTGCACAACTTCGAAGCCTGGGAAGTTGAGCCCGGATTCTTTGACACGAGTTCTGGTTTCATCAGCCAACCCGACACGCGAGGACACTTTGATCGCGTCCGGACCTCGCTTGGCATCGAGACCTTCACGCGTCTATGCCGAACCCTGGACATTGGTGGAAAGTACCAGGCTTACCTCAAGGGTTTTCTGCGCCCTGAAGACCCGGTCGCTCGCACGTTTCTGCAGAGCAAGGTGACAACCCATCAGAAGAATGCCCTGAAAGCAGCGGCGTACATGGCACTGGTCAAAAAAGACATTGAGCAACGCGATTACGAGCTGCTGCTGAAGGTGGTCGCGGGTCAACAAAAAATCATGGAGGGTGACAAACAGGTTTTCTTCACCAGCCTGAGTGTCATGGGCCTGAGGCTGTCCGACTGTATGGTCTTCACGCCCACCGTTCCACATCGCTATCACCACGGTTATGTGATTGCCTACATTCCCGATGACCCTGAACATCCGGTCAAGCGCTATGCTTCGTTTTCCGAGTTCGAGCAGGAGTTGACCCGGCAATTCATGATCCGCCCGCAAGGCAGTGCCAGCGCGCAAGCGGCTCTGGAACCGACCGACTACCAGGTTTTTTTCAGCCGGTTCGTGGCCGAGCGAGACAAATCCTATTACTTCAGTCGCTTTACCGAGAAGGCCAGCGACGGACCGCCGGAGTCATTTGCGGTCACCTGGCGGCGTCATGAACTGGTACGGATAGCCGAACAAGCACTGCTCTACTCCGAGATGCCAGGACCGCCGGATCGGGCCACGCGCCGCGATCCGATAGACAACCCCTACTTTTATGTCCGGGGCCTGACCATGAAAGGCAAAGGGTTGTGGGAGTCTTTCGACCTCTGGTCACTACTTCACGACATCAAGCTGGATCGTCTGTTTGAAGATGCTCGAATCATGGCCGTCCCCACCGAGGATCAGGATGCCAAGGCCCGATCAGCGCGCTGGGCCAACTACCTGAACATCGGCTTCACCGCTGTTGGCGTATTTGCGATGTTCGTGCCGGGTCTCGGCGAGGTCATGCTGGTGGTCATCGCCGGCCAGTTGCTTTCAGAAGTCCTCGAAGGCGCCATAGAACTCAGCGAAGGTGACCGCGAGGCCGGTTGGGCGCACATCACCGACGTCATCGAAAACGTCGCCACCGCCATCGTCCTCGCACCCGTGTTCCACTACACGGTTTCACCTTTTATCGAAGGCTTGAAGCCGATCAAATTGCCCAATGGCAACACCCGCTTGTGGAAACCCGATCTTGAACCTTACCGCTTCAAGGGCCGACTGCCGGAAAACCTTACCCCGATTGAACCGGGTGTGTACCGACATGCCGGAAAAACCCTTGTGCAGCTCGATACGCACTTCTATGAGGTCAAGGACAACTCGCAGACCGGCCGACAACACCTCCAGCACCCCGCTCGCACCGACGGCTACCAACCGGCACTCAACCATAACGGCTCTGGCGCTTACGTGCTCGAAGGTGAGCAGTCGCGGACATGGGACACGCCAACCCTGCTACGCCGGATGGGGCGTTCGGTGAGCGACCTGAGCGAGGGCCAACGTGAAGAGGTCCGGCAGGCCAGCGGCACACAGCCCGACGAACTGCGCAGGATGTATGCCGAGAACACCACACCCCCACTGTTGTTCGAGGACACCCTCACCCGGTTGAGCATCGACAACGACGTGCAAACCTTCATCGATCAGATGAAAAGCGCCGATCCCGCCGTCTACGCCCAGGCAAACCCGATCACTCAAATGCACCTCATGACGCGCTACGGCCTCTGGCCCGACGGTGTCTCGATGCGAATCATCGACAATCAGTTCCGTCCCCTCTGGGAGCACACCAGCTCAAAAGCGGCGCATGGCCGCAAACTGATCGTGCAACTGAGTGAACGACAGCTACTGGAGGGCAAGCTGCTGGACACTGTGATGGAAACACTCGATGCCAATGCGACGTCGGTCATTCTCGACCAGCCGCTTGATGCCCCACGAGCCCCACTCAAGGTCCGTACCCGACAGCTGCGTCAGACACTGGCCGCACTTGCCCAGCAAAACCGGGCAGCGCTGTTCAATGGCGACTACGCCAACCGCGGCCATACCGGCGACAAGCCTAACGAGGTGATCAAACGCCAATTCCCTGAACTTCCCGCACCACTGATCGAACGGCTGTTAACCCATGCCGACCCGTTGGAAGGGGCCGCCATCAACGACGAAGAGCGCATTCCCCTGCGTTTGAAAAACATCGCCCGGGAACTGCAATCCGAGGTCCGGGCGACCCGGGCCAGTGAAGGGTTTATTCGCGACTCACTGTTTACCCAGAACACCGAACGGCTGGTGCTCGGGGCTCTGCGCCAGAACACCGACACCTTTGGTGATCTACGAATCGAGGTCCGCGTGGGCAGCGTCGACGGTCCGCTGAGTAGCGAGGCAGGTGTGCAGGATGCCTCGACCGTCAGGCTGCTGATCAACAAGGAACCGCAGCGGTACGAGGTCCGCGATGCAGCGCACAACTTGTTGCACCCGGCCGATGACTTCTATGAATCACTCCTGCATGCACTGCCCGATAAACAACGCAGAGCCCTGGGCTATCGGGTTGGCCAGGGCGAGTTCTTCAAACAATGGGTCATGGCCAAAACCGAACCGCCAAGCGTGCGTCGCACCCTGCTGGCCGAACCGCCAGTGCGGGGAGCTCCGCGTCGCGAGACCCTGCTTTTGCTTCGCGGTGGGACCCAGAGCAGAGAAGGCAAGACCCTGACCGAAAGGGTCCAGGACCTCTACCCGAACATGAATCCCCATGAAGTGGCCTCATTCGTTGATTCCTTGAACCGTCACCCCGAGCCCATCGCAGCCGTCGAGCAACTTGAGCGAGAACTCCACGAACTGCGCGTCAGCCTGAATCAATGGCGCTATCGACAGCCCGAACGCTGGGGTCCCGGTGGCCAGAACTTTGTCGACGGCGGGGGGCGATACATTGCCAGGCAACTGATCAAATGCTTCGAACGGCAAACCCGAGCGGACGATGCACCGGGACCGCAGCTGGACAGCGGTTACACCCTGGATCTGTCAAGCGCTTACAGGCAAGACATCAATCTGGGCCAATGGTGGAAAACCCTGCCGGAACTGGGCAAGTATCTGGATAAAGTCACCGCCTTGAACCTGGACAGCACCCCGTTTCCGGCGCAAGCCAATGGCCTGCTGAAAGACTTTCGCAACCTGCGCAGCTTGTCGGCACGCCGATGCCGATTGACTGCGTTGCCTGAACACATCGCCCAGATGCACTTCCTCAAGATGCTACGGCTGAGCGACAACTTCATCCCCTTGACGGCAGAGCATGTTCAGCAACTCAAGGACCTGACCCGCCTGGAAGTCCTGAGGCTCGATAACAATCCATTGGGTCGGGCTCCCGACGTCGGACGCATGCCGGCGTTGCGCGAGTTGACGCTGTTCAACACCAACATCGACACCTGGCCAGAAGGGCTCCGGGCCAAACCCCGCCCCCGTGGTTTTTTCCTCGACATGAGGTTTAACGCCATTACCAGGATTCCTCAGGTCGTTCCGGGGTCCGATGATGCCTTCATCGTGGCGCGCACACGCCTCAACACAATGGACCTGTCGGAGCCGAATCGACTGCGCTATGAAAACTATCGTACGTCGGTGGGAATACCCCGCCGTCATGCCTATAACACACTCGCCGAAAACGCCCGGGAAAAATGGCCAAGATCCAAAGATAGTGGCTGGTGGGGACCTCTCGATGGGCAAGGCGTTGCCCGGCCCGAAGCCTGGTCTGATCTGGGCGCTGAACCCGGCTCAACTGATTTTTTCACCGTCATCGATAGCCTTACGCAGTCTGCTGACTACCGCGCCGACGGCGAGGCACGCCAGCAATTGTCTTCACGGGTGTGGCTAACCATCGATGCCATGGACCTGAACCCCGGGTTGCGCGAAAAACTCTTCGCCATGGCGTCCACCCCCGCCACCTGCGCCGATGCTGGCGCTCAACTCTTCAACAACATGGGCGTGCAAGTGCTGGCCGCCGAGGCGCACGCGTTTTCGACCTCGAACGCCGTGCTGGAAACCAAACTGGTGACGTTGGCCAGGGGGGCTGCACGCCTGGAGCGGGTCAACGAGATTGCCCGTGCCGATATCCAGGCTCGAGGGGGCAACCCGGATGACGTCGAAGTCTATCTGGCCTACCAGACCTCCCTGGCCCAGCGCCTGGATCTGCCGTGGCAGTCACAACAAATGCTCTTTCGGACCGTTGCCGGGGTCAGCGAAGCCAACATCGAGCAAGCCTTTGAAACAGTGACTGAACTCGAGGAAGGCAACGGTCTGGTGGACTCGATGAATGAGCGAGACTTCTGGATCAACTATCTGAATGAGCGTTACCCGAGCGAATTCAGAGAAAATGAAGCGCTGTATCAGACCAGGTCGGGGCTGTTGACCGACTTGATTACCGCGCAACGGGAGTGGGTCGCTTCCGAGGGGTTGAGCACCGAGCAACGAACCGCGCTGCAGGACCGCTTGAAAGTCCTGGCGGACAGGCTATCGATGCCTCACGAGGAGGTTTTTAACGATCAGCCGATGTCCCTGCGAACAGAGGATCGCCTGAACAATGAAATGTACGATCAGGAAAAGCACCTGAGCAGACGCCTGACACACGACGCACTGAAAAAAGCCGGCCTGTAACAGGCTGATCTTGCCCTCACAGCGATGTACTCGAAAGGTGAAAGTGCGCTTTCATCTTTCGAACCTCGACGCGTTGAGCACGCTTAAATGTCCGAATCCCAGATAACGGTCACTCGACCGGAATACTGCCGTTGTTGTCCCGAGGACATCATCTCTGGTACTTCGCCTGAAGGAATTTCGAAGTGCAACGTCCCCGGCTTTCGGTCTACATAAACATCAGGCTGAAACCGTTCTGTCCCACTACCTTCGCGCAGTAATTGCCGCTGCTTGACCGGTTGCCCGCCCGCATCGGTCAAACCAGGCGGAAGACTGACCCTGATATCGAGTGGCACAACATGTCCGGAGACAGGGTCTCGCAGGAACATGTTTTCCCATCCTGGCTGTACTGACACTCCAGTTGCATCTTGAACCGCGAACTCGCTGAAATATTGAATGCTTGATCCCTGAATAAGCGCGTCGGCTTGCGACCTTGTTGCAACCAGCTTTGCCAGCCCCCCGCCGGCACCAACTGAATTTTGTTACCGCCTGGAGGAATATCGACCTTGAGTGTGTGTTGAACATCAAGCGTGAAACTCAACGTCAGCGTGGAGTCACTGGGGTGCATGATATCGCCCATGTCGAAGTCCATTCCCGGGCCGACGCTGTAATCCAAACGACCGATATAGTGTCCTGCGGACATTTTCAACGGGTTGGGGGTCATCAATTCATAACCGATTTGCACCTGGTCATACCTGAAACTCGCGATCCGATAAAAAGCCGTTGGAGCGCACTCGCTCGCGTTCGCTGTCATCCAGAAAAAAGAACGCCAGGTAGGATACACATACATACCTCCACCTGACCCTGAGCAAGGCGAGGGTGGGGCCCATGTCCAGTCAGTCCCACCCCATAAACGTCGGTGCCAGACCGAGTTGTCATCGGAAGGCTCACCTTCACCCACCAGGTTTTGTACTGTGTCGTTGAGGTAATAGCGCCCCCCTATAGAAACGATGCGTACCTCGAGTTCAGAACTTTCATTCGTCTCGACATTTCTGACACTCAACATTCGCCACTCACCTGGAACCTTGAACATCGCCCCCTTTCGCTTGTCGGTGTGCCTGGCCTCAATCGCCGCGATGGATTCAAACTCGATGGGAGTCAACAAAGAGAACAAACCTCTTCCTTGGCAAAACTCCGGTTGCAACTCGCAATGCCCGGTGACGGGCGTTTCATTGATGAACTTGTTGTCCATGGGTTTTGACGGATCAGGGCGGAATGTTGCTTTGATCTCCATGATCGCGCCTTTCGCAGGCTCAACGATCAATCCAGACAACATGACCAACCAAACAGCGCGTCTTGCCTGTTTTTTACATGCACTTATAAGTTTCATCGGTGATTAACCATTTCTTCAATTCAATCAAGCATTCAAGTAGCCGGTTTCGTCTCGATGAATCACGGGGCCGCAGCGCTAAAGATCAACATCACATTGCCGTAATAGCTGCCCGGTTTATAACCGCCCGTCGGCACCTTGGGATCGATGTCCAGGCGTACGCGGCTCCCCGCCATGGCTTCTGCGGCGGACACGACTTGCCGGGGCTGCGGGTCATGGCTCAGTTCCTTGTCGTTGAAACGCACGCGCAAATAGATATCGTCACTGCCATTGGACAAATACGGCTCACTCTCCAGGCGAGCCTCAATCGCGCTGGAGTCGTGCTTGACGTCAAAGGTCTTGCGCAAACCACCCAGGCTGGACGTGTTCAGATTCCACGGCAGAATCTGCTCGCGATGAATCCAGTCGGCCTCGGCCGGTATCACGTAGAACCCCAGGGTGGGGATATCCACCGACACCTCGAAGATGTGTTCTTCGCGCGCCGCGAATACCCAAGAACTCGTCAGCGCCATGACGCCCATCGACGCCACGATTACCCGTTGCTTGATCATGTCTGCTACCTGTTGCCTCAAGGAGAAACCTGCGCGAACGCTATTGGCCGGCGATGTGCAGCGCCTTTTTTGACGACCCTTCGATCAGGTTGAAGCGGTACTCACGACCCGCCTGCTTCTGGAACTCAAAGGCCTTGCCCGCCAGAAGGTGGTGCTTGGTTGTCGGCTCGCAGTCGGTTTCGACTGCGCGCGAGCAGTTCTTGAACTCATCGATCACCACCACCGTGTTGCCGTTATTACGAATCCGGTACGTGCCGGCGCTGTCATCGATCACGCTGTCGAAACGGCTGTTTTTCGGCCGCACGAAGAACACCGTACCGAAACCGGCCATGACGTTGACCCTGGCACTCAGGTGTTTCCTGTAGTCTTCACGCTCTTCGCTGGACACCGCGAATTCGTCCTCCTTTTCCGGCACCACCGGCACGAAACGCACGCGGAAGTAGCGCTCGGTTTCCCGTTCGCCCATGTACAGCAGACGCGTGCCCTGCATACCGTTGGCCGGTACGATCAGGCGAGCGGGACTGGCCATCAGGCCATCGCGTGAACTGGCATCCGCCTGAGTCTTGACCGGGACTTCTGTAGTCGTGCCATCGGCGTTATAGATAATTTCCAGTACGTTGACCTTGACGAAGGCAGTGCTGTCACCGCCATTGAACACTCGCTTCAAGTAAGTACTTTTATCGCCATCCAGATAGTCATAGACCGTCCCGACATTGATATTCGGTGCAGCCTGGATCGCCAGGGACAACCCGCTCAAACCCAACAGTGCTACCAGACGCCTCATAACCCTGAACCTCATGACATTGAACACAACACTCGCCTGACCGATCGATACGCGGCCCATCAGGCTTCCGAATCCCAGATCACCGTGACATTGCCGGAATAGGTGCGCGCGACACCGGGTTGAATCATTGAATACATTTGGTCCTCTGGAACCTCGAAGTGCAGGATGCCAGGGGCCCTGTCCACGTAGAAACCAGGTTGAAAATGCTGCGCACTGGCCGGTCCGGCGAATAATCGACGGTGCTTGACCGACTGCCCGGCGAGGTCCGTCAGGCCGTTGGGCAGGCTGATGCGGACGATCAATGGGGTGTAATGTCCTGATACCAGATCTCTGATTATGCAGTCGTAGGGAAACGAGCTGTACTCGCATTCCAAAGACATTTTGAAGCGTGTCGACGCCGAAATATTGAAGGTCTGATCCCTGGACAGCCGCACGGGCCTGCGTCCCGCCTGCAACCAGCTTTGCCAGCCACCTGGCGGAACCAACCGAATTTTTTCACCGCCGGGGGGCAAATCGACTTTGAGGGTGTGCTGAACATCCAGCGTGAAATTCAAGGTCAATGCCGTGTCGTCGGGTTGCATGACATCGCCCATGTCGAAATCCCCACCGGGGCCGATGGTGTAATTCAATGTTCCCACATAGTGTCCTGAGGACATTGTCAACGGCTTGGGCGTTTTAAGCTGATAGGAAAATTGAAATTCGGAATACCTGAAGTTCGGAATCATGAAGAGTGCCTGCTTGAAACAAACCCTGCTCCCCTCTGGAACCGTCCAAAACGATACAAACAATGTGCTATGTCCATAACCTAGATCAGTACGGACACAAGGCGGTGCGGGATATGACCAACTGTTGCCCTTCCACAGGGCATGATGATTGCCGCCCCCCGTAAGGTCCTCGACAGGTACAGGAAGGTGATAGACGCTACCTACTCCTGCAATTCGCACTTCAACCGTCTCGGACTCCCCGGTAACAGTATTTCTGACATTTACACTTCGCCAGGTGGAAGGCACTTTGAACATGGGATTTTGTCGTGGGTCATCTTCATTCGGCCTGATTGCAGTCTGAGAATAAAAAGAGACTGGAATACTCAGACTGAATATGCCTAAATTTTTACAGTCGACCAAATACGAACTGCAGTAACCGCTATTGGGTGTTTTATTGATAAATTCATTATGTTGCGGATTTGCCGAGTCAGGATTAAATGTGGCAGTTATTTCCTGCGTGAGCGCAACAACGTTTGTCGAAGACACGAAACACAATGAACTAAACAACGCAGTGCTCTTTATCAAGAGTATTAAAACCTTCACCTTCATCATGAATATTCCTCTAATAATGCCCGTCAAGTCGATGTGTCAGCTTTATTAGCCACATCCGCCAAGGTATCCGGCGTGCAACGCAAATCCCCGATCATCAGCACATTGTTTTCCGTACGCCCCGCTTTGGGGTCCAGACGGAACTGGCACAACAACTGATTGCCGTAGCGCACTTCCAGGGTCGGCGAACCGGCGTTCATTTCCATGGAGAAGAACCCGTCGACCTCACTCACTCCGCGGCTGGCGTGGTTAATGATGTGATGGCCCTTGAGCGGCTGGCCCTGCGGATCGAGCAAGCGACCAAGCACGGTCAGGGTTCGCATCACGCGGACCTTGCGATAGTCCACGCCTCCCTTGTTCAGGTGATAGGCGCTGCGTGCCGGTTGAATGGTTGCGGCCGGTACGTGATTGCCTTCAAAGTCGAAGCTCACCGAGCTGCTCTTGTACGCCGTGATCGGCACAAAATTGCGCCCCGGCCGCAAGGCCGTGCTGCCGCCACTCAGGTCGTCGGCGCGCAAGGCAATACCATCGATGTCGGACTCGACGTCGACGATCATCCCCGCACCACGCCCCTGATACTGGCTGGTCATCACTATATTCCGGGCACCGATGGCCACCGTGCTGTCCAGGTTCAGGCCACCGGTAAAGTTGCCGTTAAAGGAGGAGCGCTGGATAAACCCGTCACCATTGATGACGTCGGTGCGAAAGTTCGCCAGGCTGGACAAGCCGATGCCATAGGTATCGGTGATCGCCGTGGCCGAGACGCTTTGCAGCACATGGTCCTGCAAGTCTTTGCGGTAGCCGAGCGAGGCGTTGTTGTCGCGGCTGCCGTCACGCGCCGTGCGCGAACCGAGGCTGCCCGACCACTGCTGCCCCGGCCCTCCCAATGCCATGGTGATACTCAGGTCGACCCCGCGATTGCGCGCGTCACCGCTGCTGAAACTGCCGGGGCGGTCGAACAGCGACAAGCGCCATTGGGCGTCGCTGCCAAACACCACGTTGCGTTGGCTCCAGCCCAAGTCCACGCCTACACCCTCGGTGTTGCCCTCACTGTGGGAGACCCGCGCGTTAAGCGAGCTTTTACGGCTGATCCGATGGTTCAACGCCAGCGATGAGTTACTGGTCTGCCCGGTGAACACATTGCGTTGGCGCACACGGGTGCCGTCGGGCAGGGTGTCAAACGTGTCGCGGGTGTCGAGCCAACTGCGGTTGTGGCTGATCACCAGACTGCCGGCGCCATAGTTGTAAAGGCCTTGCAGATCAGCGCCGGTGCCGTGGTCTTCGGTCTGGTAAACGTTGGCGTACAGGCTGGTGCTGTTGGCCAGGGTCCAGTCGATGGAACTGCCGTATTGCATTTTTTCCCGCACCTGACGCGCCGACAGGCCAAGAATGACGCGTGGGTGCAGCAGGTAGTTGATCGAAGCCCCCGCGGTTGCACTGCCACTGGCCTGTTGGTCCCAGTTGCTGAGCAGTTTGGTTTCCTGCCCGGCAAACAGGTTGTAGCGCCAGCGCTCATCGTGGTTGCGCCAGTTGCTCGGTTTGTAGACCAGCTCCAGGGTCGTCGAAGTGATCTGACCGTCTTCGATCAAGCGAACTTCCACTTCGTAGATCCCACCGGGCAGCGGTCGCGTGTCGAGGGTCTGCAGGCCAGCGGGCACCGATTGAGTATTGATCAGCAGGCCGTCGCGGTAGATCTCCACCGAGGCCTGCCGATTGGCAGTGACATAAATCGGATAAACGCTGGGCTTCAGGCTGTCGATCGCCAGGCTGTCGGAACTGCCGAACATCACCCCCACGGCGGTATCGGGACTGTTGCCGAACGAGCGTGGTTGGCGTGTCAGCCCTTCGGAGTTCGGGGTGAAATAGCCCAGCCGGGCAAAACTGCCCTGCAACTCGCGCTGGGTGTAGAGCTCGTAGATCGAGTGATAGAGCTTGTCATCCGGCCCTCCGAGACGGGCCAGTTGCAGGTTGAGGGTCTGGCTCCAGTTGCCCAGGCTACCGCTGGCCTCAAGACCAAAACGCCCACCCGGATCCTGATCCTGCCCGCCATTGAGATTGAGCTGGTTGCGCACTATCAGGCCGCTGCTGCCGCCTTCGGGCTGGTCGTAATAACGCTTGGTTTCAGTGTCGCGCTCGGCATTTTCAGTGACGATCGACACCAATGAATTTTCGAGGTTGTAGTGGATCGCCAGCATCTGCTCTGGACAGGTGCCGCTACAGGCGCCCAAGGCCACCCCAGGCTTGAGGTAGTCGGCCCAGGTTTCCCGCTCGCTGGCGCTGTAGCTGCTTTCGCTGGTATCGGTAAATTCGAGCAAGGTGATGCGGTCATCGCGGGACAACACAATCATGGCCTCACCGAGCGGCTGTTGATCAAGTTCAACCCGAACGGCCAACGGCACATCGAAGAAGTGTTCTTCGAAATCCGCCGGTAAGCCTTTGGCCTGGGCCAACAAACTTCTCGGTGTATTACCAACAGGATCGGGCGCTGCCAATGCACTGCTACAAAACAGCAACGCAAGTGCAGCCGCGATGGGCGTCATCGGGAACATGAACGAGTTCTCTAATTACGAATAAGTCAAAGCCCGGTCGACAAACAGAAGTGCTTGCCAACCGGTTACGTTACTTAGGCAAGTAAGCGCTTACTGTCCTGCTTTAAACTCAGAGAGCAACAGGGGGAACAGCATCAAACATCATGGTGACTGCACCGGTGTAGTCGCCCGGAGCAAAGGTCGTCCCTTTTGCGCTAATACGCAGAGGTGCGCGGAAGTTCACGTTCGACTCTACTTCGCCCGCGACCATTTGTGGGGTGTTGTTGAGCTCTTTGTTGCTGACCTCTACTAGCAACTCAATGGTGTTGGCACCGGAGATGAGTTTCGGTGTGCCTTCCACGCTGGCGTGAACCGAGCCGTTGATGTTACGCATGTCGAGAAAGCCGTTGACCTGGCGCATGGCGCCCGTTGCCGGGTTGTGACTCATGTCCTGATCCTTGTTAACCAGGTCTGGATCGACTGGAACGACGTAGAAGCCATTGGTCGGAACGTGGGCCACCAGACTGATGGAGTGTTTGGCCTCACCGGCAGCAAACACGACGGAAGAACTCAGCGCCAGAACAGCCAAAGGAGCAGCAATTGCGATTTTCTTGAACATCGTTCGATACCTGTCTTTTAAATAAGGATTTGATCATTAAAAGTTGCAACAAAGCGAAGATCAATCAGGCGCCTTGATAGCGTTTTATCTCAACTTTCGACGCCGACAAATGATCAGGCAATTCCCATGGAAAGTAAGCAGGAAAGTTCCGGCGAGCCTGTAGCCAGGACGCCGCAGACAAAGAGTGACAAAACCCGGAATACCACAAAAAACAGTGAGTAACTGTAAGAGTCAGACTACAGACAGAAAAGTTAAAAAAACAATACAGAACTCCAGACAATGCGTTGTCCGTAATACCAATACCTCATAACTAGCAAATAAAGGCCTGAACCGAACTATTAGAGAGTTAACACTAATTTCAAAACACTCGCATGGATTAAAACCCGCATTTTATTGATATTGAATTGTCCGACAATTCTACAAGTAGCACTCTTGCCTTCCCCCGCTCCTGTGCTCGACCGTTGGTCCTGCGCCCTTGCTTTTTCGTAAAGATATATCTTAAGTTGTATCTAAACACGACGAGAGAACGAAAAAATGAGAGACCATCATTCCCATCGAGAACACAGCGAGGGCCGCGACGGCTTCGAAAAACGCCCAGGGCCCGGTCGCGAGCGCGGTGGACGCGGCCCCCGAGTATTCGCCCCGGGCGATCTGAAATTACTGCTGCTGGCACTGATCGCCGAGCAGCCGTGCCACGGCTATGACCTGATCCGCCAGATCGAAAGCATGTTCGACGGCGCCTACTGCCCCAGTCCCGGCGTGATCTACCCGACCCTGACCTTCCTTGAAGAAAGCGAAATGATCCTCGGCGATGCCGAAGGCGGAAAAAAACGCTACAGCATCACCGATGCCGGACGTCTGTCGTTAAGCGAACAGGCGATTGCGCTGGATGGCGTGCGCATGCGTATCGAGGTCAGCAAGCGCTCGTTGCGTGGCCAGGATCGACCCGCCGAAATTCACGAAGCAGTGCACAACCTGCGTCATGCCCTGCAAATGCATCACGGACGCTGGAGCCCGGATGAAATCCTGCGGGTGCGCGACCTGCTCAACAACACCGCCAAAGCCATCGTTGATGGCCCGATCGCTCAACCCGTTCAGGAGAAGGCCGAATGACTGAAGTCATCGTGCAAACCATTCACCGTGTCAGCCACGAACTCAAACGCCGTCGTCTGGAAGTGCTGCGGGTGGTCGACCTGACCCCACGCATGCGCCGGATCACTCTCGGTGGACCGGAGCTGGCTGGTTTTGTCAGTCTTGGAACGGACGACCACGTAAAATTGTTTTTTCCACAAAACGCGACGGAACACGCGGCGCTGGAAACCCTGGTGCTCGGCGCCGGTAAAGACAACGGCCCGCTGCCGGCAATGCGCGACTACACGCCCCGTCGCTACGATCTGGATACGCTGGAGCTGGACATCGACTTCGTGCTGCACGGCGATGGTCCCGCCGCGACCTGGGCGGCGCAGGCCACACCCGGTCAGTATCTGCACATCGGCGGGCCACGGGGGTCGATGGTGGTGCCAGACATCTTCGACAGCTACCTGCTGATCGGCGACGAAACCGCCCTGCCCGCCATCGCCCGCCGCCTCGAAGGCCTGACAGACAACCGGCGTGCGCTGGTGGTGGTGGAAATCGAGAACGGCGCTGAACAGCAAATCCTCGAAAGCCCGGCAGAGGTCAAGGTGATCTGGGTCTTGCGCGAAAGCGGAAAGAATCACCTGCTGACGACCGTGCAGCAGCTGCAAATGCCGAGCGGCGAGTTGTATGCGTGGATCGCGACGGAATCCAAAGTCTCACGACAGATTCGACGCGTGCTGCTGGACGAGAAAGGGTTGAATCAGGATCAGGTGAAAGCCGTAGGTTACTGGAAACTGGACGACAGCGACGAGGAATAACGGATTAAAAAGATCGCAGCCTTCGCCAGCTCCTACGCAGAAGCCACATCCCCCCCGTAGGAGCTGGCGAAGCCTGCGATCTTTTGATCTGGCTCCTACGCCGCTCGCGACCGAAGCCACCGATCCAGCCCGACCACCACCAGCGCAATCACCACAAACCCCAGCAATATTCCGCTGGCATTGATAAACACCTGTGGATAACCGAGCTTTTCAACATCGATGAACGGATAGGGGTAGAGCCCCAGCGAGTGCCCACGCAGCAAGGCATAAGCGAAATACATCACCGGGTAAATCACCCACAACCCGATGTGGCTCAGACGCAAGGTGCCCTTGGGCACACACCGCCACCAATAGAACAGAAACAGCAGCGGCATGACGTCATGCAGCAGCTCGTCGGCGATGAACTGCCAACCCTGCGGATGCCACAAATGCCGCAATAACAGGCTGTACGCCAGGCCGACCAGCGTAATACTCACGGCGATCCCGCTGCTGACCCATGGCTGCAAAAAAAACACGCGGCCTTTCGATTCACGCGCAGTCACGGCGCAGGTCAGCACCACTGCCACCAGCGTATTGGTCAGTACCGTAAAGTAGCTGAAGTAACTCACCAGCCCACCGAGCAGGCTGGCGTCGACACTCCAGCGACCGTAAAACACCAGGTACAGCTGAATGCTCAATCCCAGCCAGCCAAGCACGGCGGCCGAGCAGGTCAAACTTCTTACGATGGGTAACGGTCGAGTCAGCTCGGCGGGCATCTATATTCCTTAGAGCGGACGTTTAGTGCGCATCAACTTTACGTAGAGCTTTTCGACTTTCTCGCGGGCCCACGGGGTTTTGCGCAGAAAGGTCAGGCTCGACTTGATACTCGGATCGCTCTTGAAACAACGAATGTCGATGCGCTCGGCCAGCCCCGACCACTCGTAGTGCTCAACCAGCGCATTGAGGATCTGTTCGAGGGTCACGCCGTGCAGCGGATTGGTGTTCTGTTCGGTCATGCCGGGCCTTTGAACAAAATAAGTAAGGAAGGCGCGCACCTTAGCCGAGGGTGTCGTGCGGTGGAAGAACTCTGTGCGCTAACCGTTAAATGTAGGTGACTCCTGAAAGATCGCAGCCTTCGGCAGCTCCTTGTATCTCGACTATCGCTCCGTCAGGAGCGATAGTTCTCGACTGATCATCGAGGGAGGGACCTGGAAGCCGCGCAGCTCCTTAGGC